>JAHYJE010000008.1 GCA_019429105.1 Syntrophobacterales bacterium | reverse complement strand
TTCCTGTACGGTAGCGATTTCACGCCCCAAGGCATGGACAATCCTTACCGCTCTTTCCACCAGCATGACATTGGTGGCAAGTTCCCCTGATTCATCGGAATAAAGCAAAACATCTTCCAATCCGACCTGGATATTCCCCCCCAGCAATGTCCCCATGGTTATATCTCCAAACCAGGATCGGACAAGGTGACTTCCGCAATGGCAATAGAAAAATATTTCAACAAAACTTTTGCGGCAGTCTGTTAGCGGACGGGGAAATAGGTGTTCTGCTGAAAAACGTTCTGAAAGATGAACAAGGAGACGAAACTGATCAGGATCGCGAAGACAGGGGTCGCCGCCCACGCCGCGCTGATCCTGCCGAGCATCCGCCAGCGGATGCCCCTGCCCCGTCCCTTTACAAGGCCGATCCCGACAATGGAACCGACGATCGCCTGGGAGCTGGAAACGGGCACAAGGGGAAACGACGGCAGGCCGCATTGCAGCAAAAACGCCCGCAAGTCCTGGGAAGAAAAAAGAAAAAGAACGAGGGCGTTCGCGGCGACCGCCACAAAGGCTGCAACCGGAGACATTGTCGCAATTCCCCGGCCCACGGTGAGCATGACCCGCTCGCCGTAGGTAAACGTGCCTACGGCAATCGAGACGCCTCCCAAAAGGAAGAGCTGCTCGGCGGCGGTGATTTTGAACAATCCCCCGAAGGAGAACTCCGGCAGCGGCGCGACGGGGATGAATATCCCCACCACATTGGCGATATTGTTCGCGCCGAGGGCGTAGGCGCCGGCAACTCCCGCAAGAATCAAGCCCGACCGGGTAAGAGAATCCAGATTGAACATGTGGATTTTGGAGCGTTTGATCAAAAAGGCGATGAGCGTGTAGAGGGCGGCTGAACAGATTCCCGCAAGCAGGGGGCTTGCAAGCCAGCTCAGGACAATCTGCTCGAGGGCGGCGTAGTCCACGGCGTGGCCGGAAAACCAATCCCAGCCGACAATTGCGCCGACAAGCGCCTGCGTTGTGGAAACCGGGTATCCCAGCGATGTGAGCCAGTAAACGGTCAGGGCCGCCGCCAGCGAAACGACGAACGCCCCGGCAAGCGCGTTTACCCCGCCCAAGTCGTTCAGGGTGCGCGCGGCGCCGGCGCCGCTTACGACCGCCCCGAGGATGACGAAAATTCCGCAATAGAGCGCCGCTCTGCGAAAGCTTAGCATCCGCGTGCCAACCGCGGCGCCGAAGACATTTGCCGCGTCGTTGGCCCCCAGCGACCAGCCGAGAAACAAGCCGCTGCTCAGGAAAAAAGCAAACATCGTTCCTCCTATACGAGGGACAGAGCCCTATTAAAGCATGCGTTTGATGACGTAGATGTTCAGGCGATCGGAGACATCCTCCGCGTCGTCGGCAAGGCGGTCCACCATCTTGGCAAAAAAACGGACGTGCATCTTGCGGCTCAGGTCAAGTTCGGACTGCCCGAAAATCGCCTTCTGCAGCCTCGTTGAAACCTTGTCGGACTCCTTTTCCCAGAACGAAACCTTGTGGATGTGATCAGCCACTTCATTGATATTTTTGAAAAAAGCGCGGCAGGAGCGCACCATGGCCTCGACCGCCTCCACCGAATAGTGGAGAAGCTCGCCAAACGATTCATGGAACTCGGCGCTGATTTCGGGTTGCTCGATCTCGAACTGCCAGAGCAGACCGGTGAAACGATCCAACAGGGCATCCATATCTTCGAGGAGCCTCATTACGTCCCCCCGCGATTCAGGAATGAGCGTCTTTCGATAAAGATTCTTTTCGATGTCGCGCCTCAGGAAATCTCCCTTGTGCTCCGTCTCCTGGATGGTTTCCAAGGCCTCCGCAAAAGCGGCCGTGTCTCCGCGGAAATAGGCGCTCATCCCGTTTTGGCAAAGCAGCCCCGCCTCGCTGACCAGGTTCAGGAATTCATCAACCTGAACCTCGATGCCGATCCTTTTTCTGAGAATGCTCTCCGTCATCTCGCCCTCCTTCTTTAAATAGGGACCGAGCCCTATTTAAAGTAATTCTTTGATAAAACGGGCGCCGGCGCGGAGCTGGGAGATGGGAATTGATTCCTCCGGCGAGTGCATTTTCTGGGCGCCGAAGCCGAGACCAATGCAGGGCAGGCCCCGACCGTTGAAGACGTTGGCATCCATCCCGCCGCCCGATTTTTTGAATGTGGTCTCGATGCCCGTGGCCTTCGCCGCGCGCAGGGCGTTTACAACCACCGGGTGCGTCTCCGGGAGGCTGAAGGTCTCGAAATTCAACTCGCGCCTTATTTTCACCGCTGCATCGGCCGCGGCAGCTTCCTCGGTGAAGGCGGAAATCGTCTTTTGCACCTCCTCCTCCAGTTTATCGGCGTTGAAGCCCCGAATTTCGATGGCAACCTCGGCGTTTTCCGGGACGATGTTCCTTGCCTTACCGCCGCTGATGAGACCGACGTTCATGGTGGTGTCATCGTCGATGCGACCGCCCTGCAGGCGGGCAATCGCCGCGGCGGCAACGGCAATCGCGCTTACCCCCAGTTCGGGACGCGCCGCGTGGGCGGCCTTTCCCAGGATCGTAAAATCGAGATCAACCTTGGAGGGCGACCGGGTAACAATGTTGCCGACCGGGCCGTCGCCATCGATGATATAGCCGAAATCAGACTTCAATTCGGCCTGGAGAAATTTGGCGCCGAAGAGCCCGATCTCCTCCTGAACGGTGAAGAGGAGTTCGAGCGCCCCCCGCGGTCCCCCCTCTTCCAGCAGTTCCGAAACAGCCGCCAGGATCATCGCGATTCCTGCCTTGTCGTCCGCACCGAGCACCGTCTCGCCGTTCGAGTAGATCACCCCGTCGCGAATAACGGGAATCATTCCTTCCGTTGGCCCTACCGTGTCCATGTGCGCGCACAGCAGAATCGCCGGCCCGGCGGCATTGCCCGGAATGCGGACCAGGATATTTCCCGTGTCGCTTCCCGAAAGCCGGGCCGAGTCGTCCAGCACCGGGGAAAGCCCCATATCCCGGAGCCGTCCTGTCAGATAGGCGGCAACCTTCCCTTCCCGGCGCGACGGGCTGTTCAGGGAGGCAAGCCTGATAAATTCCTCAACAACATCAATTTTCATAACCCTGTCCTCTTTGTTTTTGGTATAGCATGTCGACTGTAGCTTTTGATATACTTCCAAACAGCGCGGCTGTCAACGACGATACAGGGATAAAGCACTGTTAGCTTAACCTTGCTGCCGCAAACCTCAAAATTTATCGGGGCTCTGCCTGTAATTAATTAATTTGACAAAATGAAAATAGTTGTTAGAATACGGCAAAATTTAACGGACCGGCAAAATGTCGGGAAAAGGAGACGAAATGTTTTCAGTAACGGAAAAAGCAAGCGAGATGATTGCTGAGTTCTTCAAGGGAAGGCAGGAACCTCCTTCCATTAGAGTGCTCATGCAGGGGGGTGGGTGATCGGGGCCCTCTTTGGGCCTGGCTCTGGATGAGTCAACACCGAACGACGATGTATTCGAAAATAACGGGGTAAGCTACGTTATCGAAAAGAAACTGCTGCAAGAGGTGCAGCCGATTGTGGTCGAGTTCATCGAATCCGCTAACGGCGGCGGTTTTCAGGTAAAATCAAGCATGAGCGTAGGGGGCAGTTGCGGCTCCTGTTCAAGCTGCTAAATTACGGCAATCACGATGTCAGCAAGAAAAGGCTCCGGAGGCGAAATACCGGGGCCTTTTTCTGTTCCCCTCACGAGCGATAACTACATTTCCCCCCTGCGCCTGCGGGCCGAAGAACTGAGCGCGGCCGGCCATCCGGCGGAAGCGGCGGTTCTGTACAAAAAATTGGCGGAAGAAAATCCGGATGAGGACTCCCATCTCCTTTGCCTGGCCTGGGCTCTTAAGGACAGTGGGGAGCGGGCAGCGGCGGTTGAGTGCTTCGAAGAGCTCTTCCGCCGGGAGCTGGCGCGCGGGCTCATCGCCGATTTTGCCTTCGATGAGCTGGTGCGCATTCATCGGGAGGAAGAAAACTGGGAGGCGCTGCTTGCGGTCTGCCGGTGCGCTATCGCTGCAAAACCGGAGGACGCGGGTCTTCTCCAAACAATGGCGGAGGCCAGTCTGCGGGCCGGGCTTACTACCGAAGCAATTGATATTTATAGAAAACTGGTAAGACTCGACCCGAACGCTCCGGAAGCATGGGGGGCGCTTGGGGGCGCGTTAATCGCTGCGGGAAATATGGAAGATGGGGAAGCCGCCTACCAGCGGGCAGCCCGAAGCGACCCCGAGGCGGCGGTCGTCTATCTCGATCGCCTGGCCGGTGCGCTGCTGCAGGCGGAAGCCCTGGAAAAAGCAATCGCTGTCTGGAATGACTGCTTGGTGCGGCAGCCGGACAATCCTGTTTACTTTATGGCTATCGGCGAGTGCTGCGTTCGCCTGGGACAAATAGACGCGGCTTTTTCGGCAGTTGGCCGCGCCGCCTCCGTGAAACCGGCCGCCGCCGGGGAATGCTGGCGGCGTTTGGGGGATTTGCTGCAAAAAATCGGACATCTTAATCGGGCGGCTGAGTCGTACCTTCGGGCAACCGCCGCGGAACCGCAAAACGCCTTCTACCTGCTGCGCCTGGCCTCCTGCTACGCCGCTCAGGACAAAAATGATCTCGCCGCCGCAATCCTCAACAGGGTAAAGACGCTTTAAAAGGTCTGTTCATCCCTTGCCGACCTTCTTCAGCGTTTCATTGAAAACCTGGTAAAACTCGGCGTTATCCGCTACGCCCTGCTTGATGATCGCCCCTAACTCATCGGCATCCGCAGCATTTACGACAATATTTACGCTGTGGCTGAAGGCGGCCATGTTGTCCCTTGTCTTGAATCCCCGGCTGACCAGGGCGACGAAAAAGCGCCTTCTTGTCGTCATGTTCTGACTTCCCAGATACTTGAGAACCTCGTTTGCCTCCGGATTTGCCGTATCGAAAAGTTCATCCACGACCACGACGCTGAAGAGATGCAGGCGCATTTTGCCGAGCGCCTCCGCCGCCGTTTCCGCAAACGTTGGCGTATAGCCCTTCAGTTGCAAGCTGTTGCCAATGCGCCCGCGCAAATCCTGATCGGACTCGCAAACCAGGGCGGATATTTCCCCCGCTGTTCCACTGCCCTTCTGTTCTTCCATAATCAGCTCCTCGTCTGCCTCAGAATTTTCTCTCCGGTTTCCCGTACCCCTTGTCAACCTGGAGCTTGCCGATATCCGTCGTCTCCTGGCCCCGTGAACTTTTCACCGAATCGATGCCGCGGCCGACGATCCCCTTGTTGGAGGCGTAAGCCTTTGCCGTCTCCTCGCTGATTTCTCCCTTGCTGAACAGCTCGATTATGTAGTCATCGAAGGTAATCATCCCGAAGGCCTTCCCCGCCTGGATGATCTCATAGAAGGTCTTCCCGTCCGACTCGCCGTTCAGGATCGTGTCCTTGACCCGCAGATTGGCGCCCATGATTTCAAAGGCGGCGACGCGCCCTCCCCCCTCCTTCGGGAGCAGACGCTGGCAGGCGATCCAGCGAACCGTGTCGGCAAGCCTTATCCGCATCTGGATTTCCTCCTCGGCTGGGAACATTCCGAGAATGCGGTTGATCGTCTGACCGGCGTCCACCGTATGGAGGGTGCTGACGACCAGATGCCCCGTCTCCGCCGCGGACAGGGCGATTTCGACCGTCTCCCGGTCCCGCATCTCGCCGACCAGGATTACCTTCGGGGCCTGCCGCAGGGCGGCGCGCAGGCCGCTGGCAAAGGTGTCGAAATCGCTTCCCATCTCCCGCTGGTTGAAGGTGGCCTTCTTGTGCGGATGGGAAAATTCCACCGGATCCTCGAGGGTGATGATGTGCACCGCTTTTCTCTCGTTGATGTCGTTGAGCACGGCCGCCAGCGACGTGGATTTTCCACTCCCCGTGGCGCCGGTGACGAGGATGATCCCGTTTTTCTCCTCGGCCATCTTGTGAAACGCCTCCGGCAGGTTCATATCCCCGAAGGAGGGAATCTTGGTTTCCAGTTTCCTCAGCACGATCGAGTAGTTCCCCCGCTGGGAGAAAATATTGACGCGGAAGCGCGCCTTCCCGGGGAGCTCATACGAGGAGTCGCACGAGCCCTGCGCGAGGAGAATCTCCGTCAGCCGCCGGTCCCGGTTGATCAGGTTGAGCGCAAAGATCTCCGCCTGAAAGGGTGTCAGTTCGGGAAACGACGGCGACAGCTCCACTCCGGCAAGCTGCCCGGAGGCTTCCACCTGAAACGGCTTGCCGACGGTGATGTTCAAATCGGATACATTGCCATGCGAGTCGAGCATCTGTCCCAGAATAAAATCGATCTCCTGCTTTCTCATCTCCTGCCTCCTTCCAACGTGTCTTTCCGCATCCGCTCAGGTCGTATCCGCTCAGGCCTCGGTAAAATCGGTCGGCGGGTTCTTCAAAAACTGCCGGAACCGCGTCTTGTCGTTTGCCTTCAGGTAGGCCTCGTCGCCGCTTATCCAGCCCTTCGTCAAAAGCTCCATGATCGCGTCGTCGAGGAGCTGCATCCCGTATTTCTTGCCGGTCTGCATCATCGAGGGAATCTGGAAGGTCTTCGATTCGCGGATCAGGTTGCGCACCGCGGAATTGGCGATCAAAATCTCCAGCGCCGCGCAACGCCCCTTCTTGTCTATCCTTTTAAAGAGAACCTGGGCGACGATCGCCCGGAGCCCGTCGGAGAGGGTCGAGCGGATCTGCATCTGCTCGCTTGCCGGAAACACCTCGATGACCCGGTCAACCGTTTTGGCGGCGCTGGTCGTGTGCAGCGTGCCGAAGACGAGATGCCCGGTGGAGGCCGCCTCGACGGCAAGCGAGATCGTCTCCAGATCGCGGAGCTCGCCTACGAGAATGATGTCCGGATCTTCGCGGAGCGCGCCCCGGAGCGCCGCCGTGAAGGACTTCGTATGCCGCCCCACTTCCCGATGGTTCACGATGCAAGACTGGCTCTGGTGGACGAACTCCACCGGGTCCTCGATCGTGATGATGTGATCCTTCCGGGTGATATTGGCCTCGTTGATGATTGCCGCAAGCGTTGTTGACTTGCCGCTGCCGGTCGGCCCCGTAACCAGCACCAACCCCCGGGGAAGCGACGCCAGCTTGGAGATGACCGGGGGCAACCCCAGTTGCTGGGCGGAAACAATCGTGCTCGGAATCTCCCGGAAAACAGCCGCGCACCCGAACTGTTGCTGAAAAAAATTGGCGCGGTAACGGGCAAGCCCCGGGATTTCATAGGCAAAATCAACATCGCCGGTCTCCTCGAACTGCTTCACCTTATGTTCGGGGGCAATCTCGTAGAGCATCGCCTTCAGACCGTCATTGGTCAGGATGTCGTATTTTATCCGTTCAATCTCCCCGCGAATCCGGATGGCCGGCTGCTGCCCGGTCACCAGGTGCAAATCGGATGCCCCCTCGTCGTGCATCAACTGGAAAAACGCGTCGATTTTTGCCATGGATGATCTCCTTAAGGTTATGTGATCGAATGATTACGGATAATTGACGTCAATTTCTGAAATGGCGCCCTGCCTGAGAAACAGCGCCGCCCAATATTATGTTTTCGAAGGCCGGAAACTAATGTGCGGCGACTATAGAAAAAGACGTCCCCGGTGTCAAGAAAAAGGAGCGGCAATATTTCTTGACAGCCCGACCGTGAATCGTATATGTAACGCGGCAGTTTTCCGGGGGAGTTCGTTATCCGGTTGTTGTCAATCCAATGGGGATGTAGCTCAGCTGGGAGAGCGCGGCGTTCGCAACGCCGAGGCCAGGGGTTCGAGCCCCCTCATCTCCACCAAGACATAGTCCGAGGAAGTACAACGAAGTACAAAACCCGTTAGAAATAGCGGGTTTTGTATTGCCTTTCGTCCAATGACGTGCCATGGGATTCATCAACATCAGGCGTTTTTGCGCGTAACTTTTCCGCTATAAGTGGATAATGTGATTGCCATTTTTATCTTGCAACAAATAGATTGCCCTGAAAAAATGGGCAGGGGCCAATCTTTTCAGACTGCCTTTGCCCTTTTCTCAATGACCGCCAGGAGCTTGTCAATGATCGCGCCCGTTCCGTATTTCTTATTGAACTCAAACGACAGCACTTGCGCTGCCGGCAGGATGGAAGCGGACATCTCTTGCAACGTCTTTAAAACAAGGCTTGTCTTGATCTCGACGGATTCGCCAAATCTTTCCCAGTGTTTCCGCTGCATCCAGGACGGTCGGTTCTCCCCGCCTATCCTCATGGCCTGTTTTTCCGTCAGATCCGGATAGATCTGCGTACAGATCAGATCATAAAAGGGCGCGAGGCGTGGTCCCCGGTCCGTGAAGAGCATGGCCAGATTCTTGGCATGGGCGTCGGCATTGCCGATCAAGAAATTGAAGATCGTCCATCGCAAGAGGGCCATGCGATCGGCGGCGGGGCGGATGCTTTTCCCCTGCAAAAGGACAAAACACTGCTGTAAAGACGGGCCGCCTTCACTTTCATATTTCTGTTCGGGCAGATACCCCAGGGCTTGGCAGAAGTCTTCCTGATGCAGGCGTATCACGCGTCCATCCTTGTCCCTGCTGCGGTCATAACGGGTGATGATGAAGAGCCGATCAAGACCCCGGTGGATCGTCACCGGCGGCGTCGGCAGCCCCATGCTTTGCGCGAGCATCATGCAGAATGTCTCATTGCCTACCGTATCTTCCAGATCCCTGATAGGCGGCTTCAGGATGTGGCTGCTCGGCGCATTTCCCGAGGCGATGAAGATGCGGTCGTCTTCCATGTAAACCGGCAGCTTGTTTTGCGCCCCGGCCAGGGAAAGGCGCATCCCTTCCACACCGGCCATCAGCGGCCTGCGGGGAAGATCGATGATAATCTTGTGCAATTCTTTTTCGTTAAGTTCCCGATAGCCGGGTTTCACGGTCGGAGCGACGCCCGAAGACAGCAGGGAAATCGCTCCGGCGCATTCCCCTCCGATGCTGTTCAGCATGGCAAAGTCATTGCTTTCGGAGATTTGAAGTCGCTGTGCGATGACCCGTTTGATGTCCGCCTCCGGCAGGAGATTGGAAAAAAAGGGGCGGGCAAGATCATCAGGGTAGCTCTCCGCTTGCAAGGGAAGGTGCAGCGATAGAGGAACGGCGCCTTTCTGATGGATCCATCCCGCATCATATTGAAACATAAAGCGTCGTTTTTCATCCAGCGAAAGCCGTCCGATCTTTTGCTCCCGAAGATAGACATCGAGGCCTGGAACGTCCCTGTCGTCACGATTATTCACTCGGCCACTTCCTCGCTTCGATGGTCACATCGAGCCCCAGCGCGGTAAGAACCTGCAGGACTTTGCCAACCTGCACTGTCGCTTTGCCGTTTTCTAAATCGGACATAAATCTGTACCCGACATCGCACAAGGCTGCCGCATCGGCCAGGGTCAGTCCGTTTTCCTTGCGCTTCTTTCTGACAGCGGCGCCGATATCCGCCGCCGTGACCACCCTGTTCTTCAATTCTCCGTCCTCCTCCATTCCCTTTCGGGAATAATAATCGGTTATGCCGGAGTCGTCAAGCACTATGTTACCGATGGGGAATAATCAGGGGAGTGCATTCTTCTTGTTGCACGAATATAGGCCAAAAGTTTCAAGCAAACAGCGTGGAGAAACGCCATGCTTTGCGATTCTTCCAGCTTCCCCTGTGATACGCGTAGCTCGCCAGCAGGGGGAGCACCGAGGTGGCCTCCGCATAGACCATCTGTTCGTTGGTGATGTCCACCTTTCCCCAGGAATTCGCCTCCTTGAGCGTGGAGCTGGAGCAGGCCCCGTCCCGGACGTCGGCAACGGTGATCTGAATCGCATACTTGTGCATCGGCGCGTCCTTCCCCAGTATCTCGGCGCAGACCACCGTGTCCTGGGCAAAGTTTTTCGGAGAGCCGCCGCCGATCATCAAGAGCCCCGTCGTTTTCGCCTTGATCTTGATCTGGGTGAGCTCCAGAAAATCCCTTACCGAATCGATCGAAAGATGCTTTTTCGGGTGCTTCACCTGATGCATCACCAGGCCGAAACCGGCACTGCTGTCCGAAAAGGCGGGGCAGAAGATCGGCACATCATGCTCGAAGGCCGCCTGGACGAGCGAATCCTTTTTGACGGAGTTTTCCACGAGGTAGCGCCCCATCTCCCGGATGAATTCCCGCGACGAGTAGGCCCGCGGCTCCAGGCCGTCGGCGATTTTCTGAATCGTCTGGTCGCAGACCTGCAGCTCCTCTTCGTCGATATAGGTGTCGTAAATCCGGTCGATGTAGAGGCTCCTAAGCACTCGGTCGTCCACAAACGGGGTGCCCTGGTAATGGCGGAAACCCAGAGCCTCGAAAAAATCCATATCGACGACCGTCGCCCCGGTCGCGACGATCGCATCGACCATGTTGTTTTTCACCAGATCTACGTAAATCTGCATGCAGCCGGCGGCGCTGGTGCTGCCGGCAATCGTCAGGAATATCCCGCACTTTTTCTCGGCAAGCATCCGGTCGTAGGTGTCCGCCGCCACGGCCAAATCCCGGGCGGTAAAGGACATTCCCTGCATCGCCTCCACGATCGGGGTCGCGTCGAAGGAGGAAATGTCGATATGCTGCACCGGATTCTTCAGCAGCTCTTTTTTGGCATGAACATTGAATTTCGTTTTTTTAACATCTCCCTTTTTCTTCATAACAAGCGTCCCTCCTAATCTTATTTTTATAACCCTTTGCGGGCAATGTGATTCATCAGGCCGCCGTCGGCAATGAGTTCCTGCATGAAGGGCGGCACCTGCTGGATCGGCAGGAGCGCCGCGCCTGCCCGGATAAACCCCGCATCGGCGTCAACCTCGATCTCCTCCCCCTCCTGCACCTTCTCCCAAAGTTCCCGGGACTCGAAGATCGGCAGCCCCATGTTGAAGGAGTTGCGGTAGAAGATGCGGGCAAAACTCCGGGCCACCACGCAGGCGACCCCGGCGGCCTTGATGGCAATGGGGGCATGCTCCCGGGAGGAGCCGCAGCCGAAATTCTCGCCGCCGACAATGATGTCGCCGGGCTTTACCAGCTTGGCGAACTCGGGCGATGCGTCTTCCATGCAGTGGGCGGCCAGCCCCCGGGGATCCCAGATGTTCAGATAGCGCGCCGGGATGATCGCGTCGGTGTCGATGTTATCGCCGAATTTCCAGATTTTTCCCTTGAATTTCATATATTCACGTCCTTTCGGAGGGTGATTTTCTCCCCGGTGTAGTTGACTGCTATTGCAACTGGTCGGGGCCGGCAAGCCTGCCCAGTACCGCCGTCGCCGCGGCCACAGCCGGCCCGGCAAGGTAAACCTCGCTTCCCTTGTGCCCCATCCGCCCCACAAAGTTGCGGTTCGTCGTCGAGACGCACCGCTCCCCTTGGGCCAGGATCCCCATGTAGCCGCCCAGGCAGGGGCCGCAGGTGGGCGGGCTGATCACGCCGCCGGCGTCGAGAAAGATGTCGAAGAGCCCCTCCTGCATCGCCTGGCGGTAAACGACGGGCGTGGCGGGGATGACGATCAGCCGGTAGCCGGGGGCAATGCGCCGCCCCTTGAGAACCCCGGCGGCAATGCGCAGGTCCTCGATCCGGCCGTTGGTGCAGGAGCCGATTACCGACTGGTCGATTTTCACGTCGCCCACGGCGCTGATCCCCCGGGCATTGGAGGGCAGGTGGGGAAAGGAGACCTGGGGCTCGATCTTTGCGACGTCAATGTCGATCACCGAGTGGTAAACCGCGTCGGGATCGGAGGTGTGGAAGGTGTAGGGACGCAGCGCCCGCCCCTGCACATAGGCCTCGGTCACCGCATCGGGGATGAAGATCCCGGCCTTGCCCCCCGCTTCGATTGCCATGTTCGCCATGGTGAACCGGTCGGCCATCGTCAGCTCGGAAATCGTTTCTCCGGTGAACTCCATGGCCCGGTAGATGGCCCCATCCACGCCGATCAGGCCGATGGTGTAGAGGATCAGGTCCTTGCCGCCCACCCAGGGGTTAAGCCTGCCGTGATAGACGAGCTTCATCGTCTCGGGAACCTTGAACCAGAGCTCGCCGGTCATCATCGCGGCGGCAAGGTCCGTGCTGCCCACGCCGGTGGAAAAGGCCCCCAGCGCCCCATAAGTACAGGTGTGGCTGTCGGCGCCGACGGTCAGATCGCCGGGAACGACGATCCCCTTCTCCGGGAGCAGAGCGTGCTCGACCCCTGCCTCGCCCACCTCGTAGTAATGGATCAGCTCCTGCTCATGGGCAAAGTCGCGCATCATCTTGCACTGCTCGGCCGAGTCAATATCCTTGTTAGGGCTGAAGTGGTCGGGGATCAGGACGACCCGCGTCCGGTCGAAGACCTTTTTTCCCCCCGCCTTGCGGAAGGCGTCGATGGCGATCGGGGCCGTGATGTCGTTGCCGTGGGCGATATCCACCTTCGCGTTGATCAGCATCCCGGGGTGAACCGCGTCAAGTCCCGCATGTCGGCTGAGTATCTTTTCCGAAATCGTCATTCCCATAACGTTTCTCTCCTTCAATTAATGGGCTCATGTGCAATTAAGCCCCGGTCACTGTCAATTTTTGATCCTTCTTTGCGACGGCGCGCCGTCATGGGGGATTCATACTAAATATTCCCCATTTATACAACCGGAACCTTGCGGAGATCCCTGCTCAACCAGACAAGCCGGTTCAGCGCGTTGATATAGGCCTTGGCCGAGGCAACCAGCACGTCGGGATGAGCCCCCCGGCCCACGGCGGAACGGCCGTCGAATTTGAGCTGCACCGTGGCCTCGCCCTGGGCGTCCGCCCCCCCGGTTATGGCGTTCACCGCGTATTTCAAAAGCGGGTAGTCGGTTTGCGTGATCTTGCGGATCGCCGTAAAGATCGCATCCACCGGCCCGACGCCAAATCCGGCATCCTGAACCAACTTCCCGTCCACGTCCATCTGCATCGTCGCCGTCGCTACCGTCTGGGAACCGCTGACCACGTTCAGGTAAACGAAGCGGTATTTTTCCTCCTGCCGGGAGGTCTCTTCGTAAACGATCGCCTCGAGGTCCTCGTCAAAGATCGCCTTTTTCACGTCGGCCAGCTCCTTGAAGCGGACAAAAACCCGCTTGAGCTCCGCCTCGGTCAGATCGTAACCAATCTCCTTGAGGCGCCCGGCGATGGCGTGGCGGCCCGAGTGCTTCCCCAGCACCATGCTGCTGTCCAAAATGCCGACGGACTGCGGGGTCATGATCTCATAGGTGCTCTTCTCCTTGATCAGACCGTCCTGATGGATTCCCGATTCATGGGCAAAGGCGTTGGCCCCGACAATCGCCTTGTTCGGCTGGACGGGAACGCCGGTGATCTGCGTAAGCAGCAGCGAGGCCTGGTGGATGAACTCGCTTTTGATCCCCGTGTAAAGGCCGAAGCGATCCTTGCGGGTCTTGAGCGCCATGACAATCTCCTCCAGGGCGCAGTTGCCCGCCCGCTCGCCGATCCCGTTGATCGTGCACTCCACCTGGCGCGCGCCGTTTTGGACGGCAACCAGCGTGTTGGCCGCGGCCAGCCCCAGATCGTTATGGCAGTGAACGGAGATGACCGCCTGGCCGATGTTCGGCACCCGCTTCAAGAGCAGGGCGATGAGCGCCCCGAACTCATCGGGGATGGCGTAACCGACCGTGTCGGGGATGTTCACCGTTGTCGCCCCCGCGGCGATGACCGCCTCGACCATCTGACAGAGGTAGTCCCGGTCGCTGCGGGTGGCGTCCATCGGCGAGAATTCCACGTTGGAAGTCAGGGTGCGGGCATGGGCGACGGCGGCGATTGCCTCATCGAGCACCTGACTGCGGGACTTTTTGAGCTGATACTGAAGATGGATGTCGGAGGAGGAAATAAAGGTGTGAATGCGGGGGTTGGCCGCCCCGGCAACGGATTGCCAGGCGCGGTCGATGTCGTCCCTGTTGGCCCGGGCCAGGGCCGCGATCTGGCAGCCCCGGATCTCCCGGGCAATCTGCTGCACCGAGGCAAAATCGCCCTCCGAGGCGACGGGGAAGCCGGCCTCGATGATATCCGTCCCCATCCGCTCCAACTGACGGGCGATCCGGAGCTTCTCCTCCGGATTCATGCTGGCCCCCGGCGACTGCTCGCCGTCCCTCAGGGTTGTATCGAAAATTAATACCTTCTCCATTTTTTCCTCCATGACTGTCTCCTTTCAGACAAAATAAAAAAGGCCATGGGCTTTGCCGCCCATGGCCTTCAGGTTTCTCGCTTGCTAATTGTTTTACGGATTACCTAAAAACGACGGACGGCTGGCCCTGTATGAAAGGCAAAGGAGAGCGAGGCCCGAAATGCCGGACAGAATATTCGCCCCGATAATATTCGCTCTTTGCGCTGTCGTTTTCATCTTGCCGATATCCTGATCTTTTTCATTCTCCGCCTGAACCGCCCCTCAATGCACGTCCCCGGCGTGATTCGTGCTTTTAAGGGATTCCGTTCGGCCTGTCAACACTTTTTTCGCCTGTCTGAAATTCGGCCTTGTCACGGGCGGCGTTATCTGATAGCTTCAGCCCGTGAATACGGGATATTTATCAGAAATTATTAGCGTTTCGGCGTTAAACGACCGGATCAAGAGCCTCCTCGAAGAGGAACTGTCCTTGGTGCGGGTCGAAGGCGAGGTGTCCAATCTGCGGCGGCCGCCCTCCGGGCACGTCTATTTCACGCTCAAGGACGCGAAAAGCCAGATCCGGGCGGTGATCTTCAAAAATCCCTACGGCGCCCGCAAAAGCAGCGGCCTGGCGGAATTTGCCGTCGAAGAGGGGATGAGCATCGTCTGTCTGGCGCGGGTTACGGTCTATCCGCCCCGGGGTGAGTACCAGCTCATCATCGAAAACGTGGAACCGCGCGGGCTGGGCGCGCTCCAGAAGGCCTTTGAACAGCTCAAGGCCCGCCTTGCCGCCGAGGGGCTTTTCGAGGCCGGACGAAAAAAACCGCTGCCGTTTCTGCCGCAAAAGATCGGGGTAATAACCTCCCCTTCCGGCGCCGTCATCCGGGATATCCTGACCATCACCCGTCGGCGCTTCCCCTCTATCGATATTTTGATCGCCCCGGTGCGGGTTCAGGGAAGCGAAGCGCCGGCGGAAATAATAAAGGCTTTTGGCTATTTGCATGCATTCGGGGATGTTGACTTGATCATTCTCGCCCGGGGCGGCGGGTCGCTGGAGGATCTTGCCCCGTTCAACGACGAAAGGGTGGCCCGGGCAATTGCCGCCTCCCGTATCCCGGTCATCTCGGCGGTAGGGCATGAAACGGACTTCACGATCGCCGACTTCGCGGCCGATCTGCGCGCCGCCACCCCGTCGGCGGCGGCGGAACTGGCCGTCCCCCGGCGCGACGAGCTGCTCGAGAGCGTCGAAAGACTCCGCGGCAGTCTGGCGCAGCGCTTCCGCCAGGAGATGTACACGCGTCAGACGTCCTTAGCCTCCCTGCAGCAAAGGCTCCGGGATCCGAGAAGGCGGCTTGCCGACGCGTTTTTGACCCTCGATGATTACAGCGAACGGATCAAACTTGCCGCCCTTCGCCAGCGGGAAATGCGGCGCAAGGAACTGGCCGGATTGGCCCTCCGCCTGAATTTTCATAATCCCTGCTCAATTATCGAAGGAAATCGGGCTGTTCTGAACGACAGGGGCCGCGCCCTGCAGGCAGCCTGGGAAAAGTTGTTTTCCTTGCAAAAAAATCACGCGGCAGCGACCTCCGCCGTACTTGCGTCGCTGAACCCGCTGGCCGTGCTGAAGCGGGGGTACAGCATCGCCCGCCGCCTGCCGGACGGCCTCATCATCCGCCGGGCAACCGACGTCCCAATCGGGCAGGAAATCGAAATCCTTATTGCGGAGGGCAAGCTGGGCGCGAAGATAACCAGCCGGTAAAAAATTGAAAGGACCATTAATATTAGAGATTTGAGGAGATTTTATGTCCAAGGAAAAATTTGAGGCAATGCTGGCGAAACTCGAAGAGATTGTCCGCCGGATGGAAACGGGGGAGCTGACGCTGGAGGAATCCCTCGCCGCCTTTGAGGAGGGGATCAAGCTTTCCCGCAACTGCGCAAAAACGCTGGATGAAGCGCAGCGGAAGGTGGAAATTCTGCTGCAGGAGGGGGGAAAACTTGCAACCGCGCCCTTTGTCGGAGCTGAAAGTGAACCCTGAATTTTCACTGCCCGCTTACCTCGAGAGGCAAAGAAAACTTATCGATAATGCCCTTGGCGTTTATTTCTCCGAGGAAGAGGCGGAGTACAAAACGATCTGCGCCGCGGCCCGCTACAGCCTGCTGGCCGGAGGAAAAAGAATCAGGCCGGTGCTCTGCTTAGCCGCCGCGGAGGCCTTTGGCGCCAAGGCCGAAGACGTGCTGCCGGCGGCCTGCGCGCTGGAGATGATCCACACCTATTCACTCATCCACGATGATCTGCCCGAAATGGACAACGACGACTACCGCCGGGGGAAATTGACGTCGCACAAGGTCTTCGGCCCGGATATGGCGGTGCTTGCCGGCGACGCCCTGCTGACGGAGGCGTTTCAGCTTTTGACAGAGCGAAAGAAAATGCCGAAAACGCCCCCGGAACGGCTTTTGACGGTCGCCTGTGAGATCTCCGCGGCGGCCGGCTACCGGGGAATGGTGGGGGGGCAGGCGCTCGATGTCCGCGCGGGAGGGAAAAAGGGCAATCTGGAGAGCCTCTGCGCAATCCACCGGCACAAAACCGGCGCGCTGCTGCGCGTCTCACTGAGGACAGGGGCCATTCTTGCCGGCGCCGACAATGGCGCCCTCGCTGCCCTTTCCGCCTACGGGGAGAGGATCGGGCTCGCCTTCCAGATCGCCGACGATATCCTGAATATTGAGGGAGATTCAGAGCTTATGGGTAAAAAAACGGGAAGCGATGCCGCGCTTGGGAAGGTTACCTTTCCGCAGCTTCTGGGAATAGACGTCTCGCGCGCCCGGGCTGCCGAACTTGTGAGGGAAGCGATTTCACTAATTGATGGCTTTGGCGACCGGGCGACGCCGCTTAAGGCCATAGCCAAGTACATACTGGACAGGAAATCATAAAAAATGACCGAAAAAGAGAAACATGCCCTTCTGCCAGGGATAAACAGTCCCGCTGATCTCAGAAAACTCTCCCTTCCCGAACTGATCATTTTGGCGCAGGAGATCCGGGAAACGATGCTCGACACCGTCTCCCGGCGGGGCGGGCACCTCGCCCCCTCCCTCGGAGTGGTGGAGCTGACGCTCGCTCTGCACTATGTTTTTAACACCCCCCGCGATCTGCTCGTCTGGGACGTCGGGCATCAAACCTACGCCCACAAGCTCATCACCGGGCGCAGGGAGCAATTCGAAACGCTCCGGCAGTTAGGTGGGCTAAGCGGCTTCCCGAAACGGGCGGAGAGCCCCTACGACACCTTCGATGTCGGCCACAGCGGTACATCCATCTCGGCCGCAGCGGGGATGGCAGAGGCGCGCTGCCTGAAAAAAGAAAATTTTCGGGTCATCGCCGTCATCGGCGACGGGGCAATGTCCACCGGGATGTCCTTTGAGGGGCTGAACTGGGCGGGCGACCGGCACAAGAATCTGATTATCATCCTCAACGACAACGAAATGTCCATCTCGCCCAATGTCGGCGCCCTGTCTTCGTATCTCAACCGGGTCATGACCGGACAGACGGTCAACAAACTCCGGACGGAGATGAAAACCTTTTTTAAATCGATCCCCGGTATCGGCGAACAGATGCTGAAGTTCTCCCGCCAGGTCGAGGAATCGCTGAAAACCTTCTTCGTTCCCGGGGCAATTTTCGAGGAGTTGGGGTTTACCTACATCGGCCCCTTGGAGGGAAACCGCCTCGATCATCTGATCCGGAACCTGCAAAACGTGAAGGATATGGAAGGTCCGGTGCTGGTCCACGTCGTAACGAAGAAGGGAAAGGGTTACAAATTCGCCGAAGATAATCCCTCGCGGTTTCACGGCATTGCCCCTTTCGACCTCCAGACCGGCAAGAACCTCGCGGAAAGCGGCCCCCCCGCGCCTACCTCCTATACCAAGGTGTTCGGCAAAACCCTGGTGAAACTCGCGCAGGACAACCCTAAGCTCGTGGCAATCACCGCGGCGATGCCTGAAGGAACCGGTCTTGCCGACTTTGGCGCACAGTTCCCGGAACGCTTTTACGATGTGGGCATAGCCGAACAGCACGGCGCGACCTTTGCCGCCGGCCTCGCCACGCAGGGACTCGTTCCGGTAGTGGCGATCTACTCCACCTTTATGCAGCGGGCTTATGACCAGGTAATTCACGATATCTGCCTGCAAAAACTGCATGTGGTAATCGCGATGGACCGCGGCGGCTTTGTCGGCGAGGACGGGCCGACGCATCACGGAATGTTCGATTTTTCCTTTCTCCGGGCCGTTCCCAACCTGATCGTGATGGCGCCCAAGGATGAAAATGAGCTGCAACACATGCTGAAGACGGCAGTGGAGTGCGACCTTCCCGTCTCGCTCCGTTACCCCCGGGGCGCAGGGGTGGGAGCAATCCTCGACTCCGCGCCGCAGACCCTGCCCATCGGAAAAGGCGAAATCGTCTTTGACCAAAAGGGGGCGGAACTGGCCATAATCGCAATCGGCGTCTGCGTTTATCCGGCAGTGACGGCCGCCCGCATCCTTCAGGCGGAGGGAATCCCGACGCTGGTGATAAACGCCCGGTTCGTCAAGCCGCTCGATGATGAACTGCTGATCGAAACGGCGAATAAGATTAAAAAATTCATAACAGTAGAGGAAAACGCCCTGATGGGCGGCTTCGGAAGCGCCGTTTTGGAACTGTTAGCGGATAAAGGCGCAAGCGGGGTTGCGGTCACCCGCCTCGGCGTTCCGGATGAATTTGCGCCGCATGGACCAGTGCGGGAGCTGCGACGCATGTTCGGGCTCGATGCGGAAGGCATTGCCGCCGCGGCGCGCAAGCTGATGGCCTGAGCGCCATGCCCGGGCGTCTGAAGCTAAAAATGAAAAAAAGTCCTAAAATTCGCCTCGACAACCTGCTGCTCGAAAGGGAACTTGCCTGCGACCTCAAGCAGGCCCGGGCGCTGATCCTCTCCGGGGCAGTCCTGGCCAATAACCAGGCAGCCGATAAGGCAGGCGGCCTGTTTCCGGCTGACGTAAATATCCGCCTCCGGGGCAACGCCAGCCTTTATGTGAGCCGGGGCGGGATAAAACTGAACGGCGCCCTCCAGGCTTTCGGATTTTCCGTCCAGGGTCTCGTCGCCCTTGACGTCGGCGCCTCCACCGGCGGCTTTACCGACTGCCTGCTCCAGGCGGGGGCAAAAAAGGTTTATGCGGTGGATGTCGGCTACGGGCAGCTCGCCTGGAAGCTCAGGAGCGACCCCCGCGTCGTCAATATCGAACGGACAAACATCCGCAATTATGATGGTTCGGCGCTTGGGGACGACATAAGCCTGGCCGTGATCGATGCCTCCTTCATCTCGCTGCGGACGGTCATCCCGCCGGTACTTGGGATGATAAAAAACGGGGCGTTTTTGATCTGTCTCGTCAAGCCGCAGTTTGAGGTCGCCCGGGGAGAGGTCGGAAAAAAGGGCGTCGTCCGGGACCCGCTCCTTCACGAACGCACCCTGGCAGAGATGGAAGCCTTCTGCCGCGGAATCGGGCTCGAAGTTTTGGGACGTTGTGACTCCCCGATAACAGGCCCGGCAGGAAACAGGGAATTTTTTCTCCATTTAAGAAAATCGGAACACTGAGGGACTTGCAATAATGGGCATCAAACTGGCAAAAACTGCCGGGTTCTGCATGGGGGTCAAGCGGGCGGTCGAGATGGTCCTCGAGATGGCAAGCCAGCAGGAACACGTAGCCATCTACACGTATGGCCCGCTGATTCACAACCCCCAGACCATTGAGCTGCTTCGGGAAAGGGGAATTATCCCGCTCAGGCGGCCCGAAGAGCTGGAAACTGTTCCGGAGGGGGCGTCAGTCGTTATCCGCGCCCACGGCATCCCGCCCCGGGAGAGAAAAAAACTGGAAGATAAAGGGTTCAAGATCATTGACGCCACCTGTCCGAAGGTAACCCGGGTGCAGATGATCATCCGCAAACACGCTTCTATGGGCTTTACGGTTCTGATCGCCGGCGACCGGGAACATCCGGAGGTAAACGGCCTGCTTGGTTTTGCCGGCGATGCCGGGGTGATAATCGGGTCTCCCGCTGACGTTGCTGCGCTGCCCGCCTTCGACAAGGTATGCGTGGTAGCCCAGACAACGCAGAGTCGCAATGTCTATAGTGAGATAGTCGAAAAGGTGACGGCGCGTTTTCCCGAGGCGGTGATTTTCAACACGATCTGCGACTCAACCGAAAAACGTCAGACCGAGATCGAGACGCTTGCCGCGGAGTCCGACGCCGTTTTCGTCGTCGGAGGGAAAAACAGCGCCAATACAAGACGTCTCACGGAGCTTGCAATCCTCAAGAACAAGCCCGCTTTCCATATAGAAACCGCCGCTGAACTGCAGGGCATCGATTTGGAACCGTACCGGCAGATCGGCGTATCAGCCGGCGCCTCCACCCCCAACTGGATAATCGACCGCGTCGTTGACCATCTGAACAGCCGGATGGGAAAGCGGGAGGAGCTGCTCCATCGTCTCTTCAAGCTCTGGGTCTTTGCGGTGCGTGCGGATATCTACTCGGCGATTGGCGCGGGGTTCCTGTCTTTTACCGCAATGCTCCTCCAAGGGCTGCCGATTGCCCCCCTCCCCATTTTTACCGCCTCTTTGTACGTTTACTCCATGCACGTGCTGAACCGCTTCATCAATAGAAAGACGAGCAGCATCAGCTCCTTCCGCGAGGAGTCATACCTTATTCATGAACAGCGCTATCTGACGCTCGCGGCCTGCGCAATCAGCGTCGCGCTTTTCCTCGCCTTCACCGCCGGGAAAAAGTCTTTCCTTGTCCTTTTTACCATCTCCCTGCTCGGCATCCTTTACAATATGCGATTCCTGCCGTTTGGCTTCCGCTTTAAAAGCCTCCGGGACATTCCCGGCTCGAAGAACATCTCTACCGCCTTCGCCTGGGCGATCGCCGCCGCCCTGCTCCCCAGGCTCGAGAATGGCTCCCTGCTGCACGCCGGCCTCTGGGTCTCGTTTATCTTCACGGCCGGCATCGTTTTTATCCGTTCGGGGATGTCGGACATCCTCGATATCCAGCGGGACCGTCTGATCGGCCAGGAGACGCTGCCCGTTTTGCTCGGCGAGAAGAAAACGCTCGTCATTCTCAAGACAATCTGCCTTTTTCTCTTTGTTCTGCTGCCCCTTTCCGCCGTTGTCGGCTGGTCGGCAACGCTCGGTTTTTTCCAGTTAATCGCCATTTTTTATATGTGGATTTGTTTCAAACTATATGATAGAAGGTCGGCATTTTCCGGGGTCGTGCTGGAGGGATTTCTGGAAAGCGGTTATTTTGTCGTCGGGATAAGCTCTTTGCTCTGGCTTCTGGCAACAGGCGCTCTGACCCGTTGAACTGGAGAATAATGTGATAAGGATTAAAATCTTTGCAATCATTTTTTTATTCCTCGGCTTGTCGGGCTGCGGGGGGCTCCGTTATTCCGAAATTTCTCCGGATGCCAGGGATTTCCATCCCCGGAAAATCGTCGTTCTGCCCGCTGATGTAGCCGCCTTTCCCGAGGCTGCGGGAAGCGTTGATCGTCTTTTTACCGAGGCATTGACCGAACGGCGCTGGTTCGAAGGGGTGCTCGGGGGAGAGGGCTTTGCCAAGCGGCTGCGCAAGGATGAGGAACTCCGGGGGGCAGTGGCGGGATACCTGGAAAAACTGACAAAGGTAAAATTCTCCGACCCGGACCTCAGCAGCAGGATTGGGAGCTTGACCGGAACCGAGGCTTTTTTGGTTAACCGCGTTGACTCGTGGATTTATACCGTCGTGAACGACAAAAAAGCGGCAAAAGTGGGGCTCAGCATAACGCTGGTCGAGGCAAAAACCGGTAAAATTCTCTGGAGTGCAACGCATAGCCGGGTAAGCGAGTATCTGCTCGTCAAGCCCGAGCTGGCGAATATGGCCAGAGGGCTCATCCGGGAAATGACGGACCAGATGCCTCATTGAGCTTCAGCAAATTAAACGATTTCAATTAGGAGAAAGACCATGCAGGACAAGGTTAAAAAGGCCATTGACAAGATACGGCCGTCTCTTCAGGCTGACGGCGGAGATATTGAGTTCGTGGATGTGGACGAAAAGGGGGTTGTCAAGGTGCGCCTGACCGGCGCCTGTCATGGCTGCCCAATGGCGCAGATGACGTTGAAAAACGGCGTGGAGCAGTTCCTCAAGAAGGAGATCCCCGAAGTCACAGCCGTGGTTTCAGCTTAGGAAAGCGAAACGGGTTCCCGGTTCGTCTTGTTGCAGTCAAATTAAAACTATTGAAGGAGGATTAGAAAAATGGCGCATTTTATTACCGATGAGTGCATTTCCTGTGGATCATGTCAGAGTGTATGTCCGGTAGAGGCAATCAGCGAGGGCGACGACAGTTATGTAATCGACGCCAAGCTCTGCACGGACTGTGGAACATGCGCAGAACAGTGCCCTGTGGAAGCGATCAAACCGGCAGAGTAGTTCCGGCAAGTCAGTTTTTACGGGTTTGAACAAAAAAATAGGGGAAAGCGCCGCTGCCAATGCCTGTCGCGGCCTTTCCCCGCCTCTTTTTTTAACATATAATTGACATGGATAAATAGCATCGTGATTTCGGGCGGCAAGAGTGCATAGATTTATTACATTCGACGGCATCGAGGGATGCGGCAAGACCACGCAGTTGCGACTCGCCGAGGCGTGGCTGCGCGCTCGGGGCCTGCCCGTCCTCGCCACTGCCGAACCGGGCGGTACGCCCCTTGGTGTGAAGATCCGCGAGCTGCTTTTGAATCGCCGCTCCTGGAATATCGGCGCCGAGGCGGAACTGCTGCTGTTTGCGGCCGCCCGCGCCCAGCATGTGGCAGAGACGATTATTCCGGCGTTGAACGACGGAAAATGGGTTCTGTGCGATCGCTATACGGATGCCACCGTGGCCTATCAGGGATTCGGACGGGGAATAAATGCCGAATTAATCCGGTGGTTAAACGAGTTTTCATCGCACGGTCTGGAGCCGGAGCTTACCCTGCTGTTCGATTTGCCGGTCGAAGCCGGCCTGCGGCGGGCCCGGATGCGGGCGGCAGGGAGCGCCCCCGACAGCGCGGAGGATCGTTTCGAGCAGGAAGAAACGAACTTCCACCAGCGGGTAAGGGATGGTTATCTGCAGCTTGCCGAAATGGCGCCGGAGCGCTTCCGGCTTGTCAATGCGTACGGGACTCCGGAGGAAATCCAGCGGGAGGTTCGCCGTCTGCTGACGGCACTGCTCGGCACAAGTCAATAGGGGCGAGGCATGCCGCGCCCCTCCATCTGTCAACAGGGTAAGATATTTGAGATTCCAGCAGATATACGGACATAAAAAACCGCTCGCAATCCTGAAGAGCGCCATGGCGGCAAACAGGGTTGCCCACGCCTATCTTTTTTACGGAAAAGAAGGGGTCGGGAAGAAAACGGTTGCCTCAGTGTTCGCGCGGGCCCTCAACTGCCCCGCCGCGGCTCCTCCCTGCGACGTCTGTCCCTCCTGCCTGAAGGCCGAGCATAAAAATCATCCCAACATTATTGAGATTGTCGCTGAAGGCCAGTTCATAAAAATTGCTGCTGTAAGAGAAATAATGGCCACGATGGCCTTTCGTCCGGAGGATGGCAAACGGGTTTTCATCCTGCAGGACGCCGATAAAATGAACGCCCCGGCGGCAAATGCCCTGCTCAAAACACTGGAAGAACCTTCGGCGGATAACGTCCTGATCCTGACTTCCGCCCGACCGCACGCCCTGCCGGTGACGATCCTCTCCCGCTGTCAAGCCCTGCGCTTTGCCCCGCTGCAGAAGACAGAGGTGGCCAGCTTCCTTCGTGAACAACAGGGATTCGGCGAGGCCGAGGCGGAGGCAATTGCCGCGGCGTCGCTCGGGAGCATCGGCGACGCCCTCGAGATGAAGAAGGAAGATTACATGACCGTCCGCAACGGAATATTGAAGCGACTGGCCGAGGATGACCCGGCAGACCTGATAAGAAGGCTCGCTTTCGCCCGCCGTTTGGGAACAGAGCGGGAAGAGATAACCCAACGGCTCCAGATAATGCAAAACGCCTATCGGGACTCGCTGATCCTGAAAGAAACAGGCGAAAGCGAGATGCTCCTGTTCAAGGACTGGGAGGCGGCTATTTCAGCCCTGGCCGCTCGCCTGTCGGGACGGGAGATTCTCAAGAATATGGCGGTTGTGGGTCGCGCCATGGACGCCATCTCCAGAAATTCCAACAAAACCTTGACTTTGGAGGCCATGCTGGTTAGGCTTGCATAGCAGCTAAGCGCTCAGGGCGGCTTGCCGTCCCAAAGAAGGATGAAAATGATTAAGAGCTCAGGTGAATCTCATTGAAAACCATCATCGGCGTAAAGTTCAAAAAAGAGGGAAAGATATACAGCTTCGATTCGGGTGAACTGCAGTTGCAGCGGGACGACCTCGTTCTGGTTGACACGGACAACGGCCCGGCGATTGGCATGGTGGCTGACGCCGTGAAGACCCTTTCCGCTTCCCGGTGCTTGAATAATCTGAAAAAGGTGCTGCGTTCGGCAACCGATGAGGATTTGCAAATACGAGCGGAAAACAGCAAGTTGGAAAAAGAGGCCATCCGGTACTGCGCCGGCCGAATCTCCGAGAAGCGGCTCCCCATGAAGCTCGTTGCGGTGGAATGCCTCTTCGACAAAAGCAAAATGGTCTTCTCGTTCGCCTCGGAAAGCCGGGTCGATTTTCGGGATCTGGTCAAGGATCTGCTGCAGAAATTCCGGACCCGCATCGAGCTGAAACAGATCGGGGCCAGGCAGGAGACAAGGGTCGTAAAAGGTCTGGGCATCTGCGGCCGGGAGGTATGTTGCGGGAGCTTCCTGCACAACATGGACCGTGTTTCGGTCAAGATGGCAAAAGAGCAGAACATGTCCCTCAACCCCGAAAAAATCTCCGGCCTCTGCGGACGGCTGATGTGCTGCCTGGCATTCGAATACGACGCTTACGTCGGTCTGAAAAAAGAGATGCCGAAACCCGGAAAGATGGTACAGACGGCCGATGGCCAGGGCAAGGTAATCCGCCAGAATATCCTGCGGTCGGAGGTCGTCGTTATGCTGGAAGACCGAAAAGAAATGACTTACAAGGCCCATGATGTCAAGATTATTGCATGAAAGATGAATTCAGAAAGGAATTTATGAAAAGCGCCTTTTACATAACCACTCCGATCTACTATGTAAACGCCTCGCCCCACATCGGGCACGCCTACACCACCGTTGTCGCCGATGTCATGGCCCGCTACCACCGCCTCCGGGGCGATCGCACCTTCTTTACCACCGGCACCGACGAACATGGCGACAAGATTGCCGAGGCGGCAAAAGAGGCGGGGATTACCCCCAAGGAATACGCCGATAAGATCAGCGCCCAGTTCAGTTCCCTCTGGCCGCTTATGGACATAACAAACGACTATTTCATCAGAACGACCGACCCCAGCCATATCCGGACAGTCCAGCAGATTCTGCAGAAGGTGCATGCGGCGGGAGACATCTATTTCGGCGAGTACGAGGGGCTGTACTGCGTCGGCTGCGAGCGCTTCTACCGGGAAACGGAACTGGTGAACGGAAAATGCCCGGACCACCAGACAGCCCCCGAAGTGCGCAAGGAAAGCAACTATTTCTTCCGGATGGGCAATTATCAGGAGTGGCTGATCCGTCACATCGAGACGCACCCCGACTTTATCCGCCCGGAGCGCTACAAGAACGAAGTCCTTGCCTTTCTGCGCGACCCGTTGGAGGACCTTTGCATCTCCCGACCGAAAAGCCGCCTAACCTGGGGGATCACCCTCCCCTTTGATGAAAACTACGTCACCTACGTCTGGTACGACGCGCTGATCAACTACGTAACGTCGCTTAGCTACCCGGATGGCGAGAAGTTCCGCGAATTCTGGCCGGTGGCGGAACATCTGATCGCGAAAGACATTCTCAAGCCCCACGGAATTTACTGGCCGACCATGCTGAAGGCCGCCGGAATCGAGCCTTACAGTCATCTGAACGTGCACGGCTACTGGAACGTGGACAGCGGCAAGATGTCCAAAAGCGTGGGGAACGTCGTCAAGCCCTTGGATTTGAAGGACAAGTACGGCCTCGATCAATTCCGCTATTTTCTGCTGCGCGACATGGTCTTCGGGTTGGACTCCAGCTTTAGCGAAGAGGCCTTAGTCGGACGAATCAACTCCGATCTGGCCAACGACCTGGGAAACCTCGTCAGCCGGACGCTGACGATGGCGGTAAAATACACGAAGGGGGAAGTCCCGCCTGCCACAAAAGAAGCGCCCCAGGACATTCTTTTGCGGGAAACGGCCCGGCACACAATCGAAAATATCGATATCTGCTTCTCCGAACTTGGCTTCCACAAGGCGCTGATCGCCATCTGGGAATTCATCGGCGTCGCCAACAAATACATCGTCGAGCAGGAGCCCTGGGTGATGGCCAAAGAGCCGGCGCTGCAAAAACGGCTGGAGACCATCATCTACAACCTGCTGGAATCGCTGAGAATAGTCGCTGTCCTTGTTTCCCCGTTCATGCCCGGTTCGGCAATCCGGATCATGGAACAGCTTGGCATTGCCGAGCCTGCCGCCGAAGATTTTGCAACAATCCGGAGCTGGGGCGGCCTTAAAGTCGGCAACCTGCTTAAACCGGGAGGCGCCCTCTTTCCCCGGGTGGAAATCAAGACCACAGCGGCAAAACAGGAAGCCGCCCCCGTCAAAACCAAAGCCGCGCCGCCGGCCATCAAACCGGAAATCACCTATGAGGAGTTCGAAAAGATCGATCTGCGGGTGGCAAAGGTGCTGAAGGCCGAGGCTGTCCCGAAATCCAACAAGCTCATACGGCTGATTGTGGAAATCGACGGCGAGAGACAGATCGTCGCGGGCATGGGCAAGGATTATCAGCCGGAGGAACTCGTCGGCAAAACCATCATCGTCGTCGCCAATCTGAAACCGGCGAAACTGATGGGGGTGGAATCGCACGGGATGCTTCTGGCAACGGACGCGGCGGCAGGCGGGCTCACCCTGGTGGGCTTCGACAAAAATCCGGCAGTCGGCGCCCGAATCCGTTAAAAAACGTTTTCTCGCCCTTCAATTATGCAGTCAGGAATTCCTTCGCCTTGGCAACCTCAAAGCGGCTGCCGATGTAAACTGGGCAGCGCTGATCGAGGTCATCGATCTTCAAAGAGAGGATATCCTCATGGCCATTGGTGGCTCTTCCGCCGGCCTGTTCAACAATGAAGGCCAGCGGCTGGAGTTCAAAGAGCATCCGCAGCTTGCCGCGGGGGCTTTTTTTCAGAGCCGGGTAGGTGAACACCCCTCCCTTTTTTATCAGTATCTGATTGATGTCAGGGACAAATCCACCACTGTAGCGCAGTTTGTACCCTTCGGCCTCCAGATATTCCAGATATTTGAGATGACCCTCTTCACAATCCCGCCTGATCCCGCCGGGGCTGTAGATGGAGCCCTTTTCCTTCATCCGGATGTTTGCCTGGGAAAGTACGTACTCGCCTTCCCGGTTGAGGACAAACTCGTGGGTTCCCATGCCGGCTGAATATACCATCGTAATCAGCGGTCCGTAGGTTATGTACAGCGCCGCCACCATCGTATCCTTGCCGCAGGCGAACATCGATTCCCTGTGAATGCCGATAATGGTGCCGATCGCGAGGTTGGTATCGACCAAGGAAGAACCGTCCAGCGGATCGGCCGTAACAAAATACTGCTCTGTTCCCTTGCCGCCGATTTCAATCACGCGTTCCTGTTCCTCGGAGGCGTACTCCCTGACGAAGCCTGAGTACTGGAGCTGGGTCTTGAGAATTTCATCCGCGCTCCGGTCCAGCGAAAGCTGCTCCTCTCCATAGAGGTTCTGGAATCCGGCCAGTTTTCTGTTGGACTCATGGATTTTTGCGGAGATGTACTTTCCGGTGACGGCAATCTGCCAGATAAGCCGGCGCAGTTCCGTTTCCACTCCTTCCAGCCACATGTGACGCCGCAAATCGACAATAAACCTGGTGTAATCGCATATTCCCTCGCCCATTTAGTCCCTCCCCGCCTAAGAAGTGCAACAGCCCCGGACGCCGCTTACGCGTCAGGTACGCTGACGTGTTTCTTTGTTGTTCTGTGGCCGATATAAAACCAATATGGCAACTACTTTAAGTTTGTTTAGACTGTATGTCCCGCCTAAACCCTGAACACCTGCAACCTATTCACTCAGGCAGTTACGCCATATACATTAATAAGTCAAGTTCCGGAAAAAACGCCCGCAACGTTGCCCTCTTCTGCAGAGGATGCCGTGCTTTATGAACATTAAGCTGCGCTTTATGAACATTAAGCTTCGCTTTGTGGACATTAAGCTTCGCTTTCCCCCCAGTTTTTTTGCAAGGTCTCATGTCGCAGGGAAGCCTGCAGCAGACGGCAGAATTCTGCACGGGAAACAAAACGGGCCCCCATACTTCCCAGATGTCCGGTTTCCACCTGACAATCGATGAGGTCAAAGCCCCGCGCGCGCAGAAAAGAAACAAGGGCGATCAAGGCTGCCTTGGAGGCATTCGGGATTGCCGAAAACATCGATTCGCCGAAAAACGTGCGGCCCAGCGAGACGCCGTAGAGCCCTCCGACCAGTTTTTCGCCGTCCCAGGCCTCGACGGAGTGGGCAAACCCAAGTTTATGAAGATTGTTGTAGGAGGCGACCATTTCCGGGGTGATCCAGGTTCCGTCCTGCCCGGGACGCGGACGGCTGCCGCAGGCGGAGATCACCGCAGGAAACGCCTTGTCGAAGGTTGTCTCAACTATTTTCTTTTTGAGAAACTGCCGCATGCTCCGGGAGACGCGCAGTTCTTCCGGGAAAAGGACAAACCGGGGATCCGGCGACCACCAGAGAAGCGGCTCGCCTTCGCTGTACCAGGGGAAAATGCCGGCGCTATAAGCGGCAAGCAGCCTTTCCGGCGACAGATCGCCGCCTACGGCCAGGAGCCCCTCCGGTTCAGCGAGTTCCACCGGAGGGAAGAGAGGTTCAGCGGTCAGGAGATATACCGGCATGGGTTACCCTGATTACGACATCGTCCTTTTCAATCGTCGCCACGGCTTCGCCGCCCTCGCGCAGGCTGCCGAAGAGCACTTCTTCTACAAAGAACCCCTTGATCTTTTCCTGGACAAGGCGGGCGATTTCCCTCGCCCCGAACTCCGCGGAATAACCCCGACGGGCAAGCCAGGCGCAGCATTCGTCGTTAACCGTGAACAGCACCTTTTTCGCGACAAGCTGCCCCGAAAATTCGGCGATGGCCTTTTTGACGATTCGCAGGACAATTTCATCATTCAGGGCATTGAAGTTGACAACGGCATCCAGGCGGTTGCGGAATTCCGGCGAAAAGGTGCGCTCAAGGGCCTTGTAAACGGCATTGCGCTGGATCGGCTGTCCCTCGAACCCGATCGTCTGCCGGCCGATCTCCCGCGCGCCGGCGTTTGAAGTCATAAGCAGAACGACATTCCGGAAATCGGCCTTTTTCCCGTTGTTGTCGGTTAAGGTCGCGTAATCCATGATCGAAAGCAGCGAGTTGAAGACGTCCTCATGCGCCTTCTCGATCTCGTCGAGCAGCAAAACGGCGTGCGGGTTCTTGCGAATGGATTCGGTAAGGAGACCGCCCTCTTCATAGCCGACATATCCGGGAGGGGCGCCGACGAATTTCGCGACGGCGTGTTTTTCCTGATACTCGCCCATGTCGAAACGCAAGAGCGGCAAACCGAGGATTGCGGCAAGCTGGCGGGCCAGTTCGGTCTTGCCTACCCCCGTCGGTCCCACAAAGAGCAGCGAGGCAACCGGCTTCTCCGGTTCGCGAAAACCCGCCCGCGCCCGCTTGATGGCATCCACAACCCTTGCAACCGCCTCATCCTGTCCGAAAACCCGGGCCTTCAGCTCGCCTTCGAGATCGCGGAGTTTTTCCACCTCGGTAGAAGACACCGTCCGCTCGGGAATTCGGGCGATGCGGGCGACAACCTTTTCAATCTCCTCGACGCCGATTGCCGCGGCTTCAGCCGCCGTTTCGGCCTCCTGAAAATTCATCGAGATCAAGGCGCCTGCCTCGTCGATCACATCGATCGCCTTGTCCGGCAGACGGCGATCGCTGATATACCGGCCGGAAAGCTCGGCGGCCATCCGGAGGGCATCCTCCGTGTAAGCGACCTGATGGTATGTCTCATACCGCTGCCGGATTCCCTCGAGAATCCGCACCGTCTCCTCGACCGATGGTTCCGGAACCTCAACCTTCTGGAAGCGCCGGGAAAGGGCGCCGTCCTTTTCGAAATACTTCCGGTATTCGTCGTAGGTGGTCGAACCGATGCAGCGCAGCTTTCCCGAAACAAGGGCCGGCTTCAGGATGTTGGAGGCATCCAGCGAACCGCTGGAAACCGCCCCGGCGCCGATAATATTATGGATTTCATCGATAAAGAGGACAGCGTTCTCCTTTTTCTGCAGCTCGGCGAGGATGCGTTTCAGGCGCTCTTCGAAATCACCGCGAAAACGGGTGCCCGCCAGGACCGATCCCATATCAAGCGAATATATTTCCACATTTTTAAGTTTTTGGGGAACCATCCCGCTGGCGACAAGCTGGGCCAGCCCCTCGGTGATCGCCGTTTTGCCGACGCCCGGCTCACCTACGTGCACCGGATTGTTCTTGAAGCGCCGGCAGAGCACCTGGATTGTCCGCTGCAAAACCTCTTCCCGGCCGATCAGCGGATCCATCTCGCCGGCCTTTGCCTTGGCCACTAGTTCCGTCGTGAAAGAGCGGAGGAACTTGTTCTGCTTTTCCCTGTCCTCCTGGGCATTTCCCCCTGGCTGAGCTCCAGCGCCCCCTCTCCGCGTTTCCTCCGCCCCCGCAGGCGAGGCAATGCCGTGGGAGATATATTCAAGGATGGATAGACGGCTTATCCCCTCCCGCTGCAGAAAGTAGGAGGCGTGGGATTCCCTTTCCTCAAGGATGGAAACCAGCACGTCGCCCAGATCCAGCATCTCTTTCTGCGCGGATGTGGTATGCCAGGCGGCCCGCTCCAGGACGTTCTGAAACCCGACGGACTGGGCCGCCCGGTTCATCGCCCCCGCTACGGAGGCGGTCTCTTCAAGGTGCTTTTCGATCAGCTTGCGCAGGCGGGATGGATCCCCGCCGCAGCCGGCGATGATCTCTTTTCCCTCGTCAAAAAAAAGAGAGGCGTAGAGAAGGTGCTCCGGCGTTATGAAATCATGCCTCCTGACATTCGCCTCGGCATAGGCGGCCATTATTATCCGGTTGAGGCTTTCACTTATTTTCATCTGAGAATGCTCCTTGCACCTAAAAATGCATGCATAATTTGTTGATTTATGATGGTTTCCCTTTCAGACAACCGCCCCGGACGCGGCAGAGCGCGTCTTGCCAATTTCCATGAAAACGCTCAGACCTCATCAAGGGAACACTTCAGCGGAAACTCCCGCTTTATGGCCAACTTATGAACCATTGCCACCCGCGTTCTGGCTATATCGTAGGTATAAACGCCGCAGACGCCCATCCCTTTCTGATGCACGTCGAGCATGATCCGGGTCGCCTCGGCCGCCGGCTTATGGAAAACGGCAATGAGAATCTCCACCACAAAATCCATCGTCGTATAATCATCGTTGTGGAGGATCACCCGGTACATTTTGGGTTCCTGCACCTCCTGCCCGGTTTCCACATCTTCCTCGGGCCGACCAAAAGTCTCTTCCGGCATCATCTTCCCCTCAGCTTTTAAATCGTTGGTAGTATATTCAGTATAGGCGGTTGTGTCAATTGAAGTTGAAGAAGTTGAAGAAATATTTGACGGTGTACCCCGTATGTGCTACATTTCTGCCGCAGGGGGAAATAAAAACATGCATAAAACAACGGCTAATATAAAAAGCGCCATGGTTCGCGCCCGTATTGAACCGGCATTAAAGACAAGCGCGGAGAAATATTTTGAACTTTTAGGCCTGTCAACCACGCAAGCAATTACGCTGTTCTTCAAGCAAGTAGAACTTCATCGCGGCTTGCCTTTTGAAATAAACATTCCCAATGCCGAAACTATGTCAGCCATGAAGGAAGTTGAAGCTGGCGGCGGAAAAAATTTCGAAGACACAGAAGAACTATTCACGCATCTCGGTATTTGATGATGAAGCAAATTCATGGCAGTACCGCTTTTGAGAAAGACGTCAAACGCCAGCTTGGAAGAGGCAAGGACATGGAAAAACTTAAATCCGTAATACGTTCTCTATGGCGCAAAGAAAAATTGGATTCAATATATCGGGACCATAAATTGGCAGGAAATTATTATGGTTGCAGAGATTGCCATATTGAATCAGATTGGCTGCTAATTTACAAATATGATGAAAACACTTTATTCCTGATAAGAACCGGGACACATTCAGATTTATTTAAGTAACGTGTTGCGAGGATATATGCCAGGATTTCTCAAACGAGCGCTGCGGCAATCTGAACGGCATCCACTGATTTAAGATCGGGATATTTTTCCGCAACCACGAAAATATATCTTGATTTTCTTTCGCATGTATGAAATTTTATCGCCATGGAACGTTTGGTGGCGAGATACCTGTTCGATCCCGAAATGACGGCGGGCAAGATGATCTTCCTGACCGGCCCCCGGCAGGTAGGCAAGACGACCTTTGCCCGAAACTGGCTCAGCTCCGCCGGATGCAGCGATATGTACTTCAACTGGGACGATCCTGCCATCATTGCCCAATACCGTAGAAATCCGCTCTTTTTCAAAAACATCGTCGAGGAACGATACAAAGGCGAACCCGTTCCGATTGTGTTCGACGAAATCCACAAGCAGAAAAACTGGCGGGATATCCTCAAGGGATTTTACGATTCCAACAGGGAAAAGATCCGGCTTCTGGTTACCGGAAGTTCGCGTCTGGGAATGTATCGAAAGTCGGGAGATTCGCTGGTAGGCCGATACTTTTCGTACCGGATGTTCCCTTTGGGGCTGGCCGAGGCAACGGCAGATTTTTCCTTCGTTCTGGCCGACGATCTGCTCCTTGAAAATGGCGACTCTCTACTGCGGGAGGTCAGAAAGGTCGATACAGACAAGCACAGGGAGGCCCTGGGCGGATTGCTCCGTTTGGGCGGTTTTCCGGAACCTTTCCTGAAGGCGTCGCCGAAGTTTCACCGCCGCTGGCAGACCGATTACAAGACTCTTCTGACAAAAGAGGATGTCCGCGACCTGGCCCGCATCGCCGATATCCGGGGGCTCGAACATCTGGTCGAGCTCCTCCCCTCAAAGATCGGGGCGCCCCTGAGCGTCAATTCCCTGCGGGAGGATTTGAATTGCCACCACAGCACGGTTCTCAACTGGATCGAGATTCTAAAGGAAGTATATCTGGCATTCACGATCAGGCCCTGGCACAGGCAGATCCAGCGTTCGCTGAAGAAGGAGCCCAAACTTTACTTATACGACTGGTCAATGCTGCCGGAGGAGGGGCCCCGTTTTGAGAACTTCCTGGCGGTCAGTCTCATGAGAATGGCGGCACGCTTCACGGAAACGGGCCTCGGAATTTTCGAGGTCATGTACATCCGCGACACAGCCAAACGGGAAGTCGATTTCGTCCTGGTTAAGGACAACCGGCCCCTGGCCCTTTTTGAGGCAAAGGAAAGCGGGCGCGAGATAACCCCGGCTATCCGGCATTTTGGTCGGCTGCTGAACCTCCCCTGCTACCAGATCGTCCGCGATCTGGACAGGGCAGAAGCATTCCCTGACAACTGTTTTCTGATTCCCGCCGCAGAGTTTTTGATGCTGACCGGATAATGCCGGTAACAACCCATCGTCATTGAAATTGAATAAATATTTGACGGCGTGCCCTACCATAAGGGGACAGATTTATTGCGAGTGTCCAGAAGACCGAGAAAAGCGGATGGAAAAGGATATTCTGCCTACCAAGCGCGCCGCCAAGGGAACGCAGGAAAAAGGGATGGGAGGTCTGGATCGGTGAGCTTAACAAAAAGGCGAAGGTGGAGATTATGACGAAATTACCTCCCTTGCGCGTCCGCCTTTCGTTTGGGGGGTACCAGGATTTCTCAGAAGAGATAATCGTTCAAAACAAGAATCTTGATTTCCTTGATTCCTGAAAGCTTCTTGTCGTTGGTTAAAAAGGCGTCCACTCCGGCGTCGAGCGCCGCAGCGATCTGAACGGCGTCAACGGTTTTAAGCTGCGGATATTTGCCCCGAAGAATGCCTGCGGTTTCGCCAATGGCTTCCGTAATCGGGAGCAGGATCAGGTTCTGTCCGTTTTTGAGATACGTCTTGAATTTTTCCGCCAGTTCGTCATTACCCGTCTCCACCGGTTTCGGCAAGACTTCGGAAAGGGTCATATCCGTTCTTCTCTCGCCCGATTCACATAATCCTGGGCATCATTCCCGTTCCATAGGCCCTTTCCCGTACCGTACAGATCGTTCCAGTTCAGGGCTATTCCTGATTTTATCTGAGCGGTGCGGACCCGTCTGGCAACGCGTTCAAGCAAATGAATCTGCTCGGATACAGACAACTCCATAATTTTATTTTCTATCTTCTCTAAATTATTTGCGGTCCTCATAAAATACTCCTCTTTTCTTTGATCCCGACAGCGTGTTTCCACGGCGATAATATCGGACCAAGAGGATCTAAAGTCAAGTAATTTCATTGAATGCCTGCATCATCAGGGATGGACGGATGAGCAGACGCTGATGTCTTTGATATTGCTGAATTTTGCCGGAAGAGACTAATGCTCACACATTGACCGGCGGCCTATGCCTGCGGGCGAGGATGGAGAAAATCAATTGACTTTCTCCATCGGTTTTTGCTACAAGATCTCGCACATCTTTTATACACAAAAGTGAGGCGTAAAAATGCTATCAACGGCACAGCAGGAAAAAACGCGAATCAATATTCAACTCCCGACGGAGATCAAGGTCAGGCTTTTCCAAGCCTCTGCCCGTGAGGGGAAAAATGTTTCCTCCCTCGTGCGGGAGTCCATCGAGGAAAAATTAATGCAGATCGAAAGGCAGAACCTCAATCAGCAAATGAAAACCGCCTATCAGGAGCTAGCCGAGGAAAACATCCGCATCTGTGAGGATTTCAAGTTCTCTGATGCCGAGAATCTCCCCGAGGCTGCCCCATGACTTCCGTGCAGGTCAAAAGAGGAGATGTCTATTACGCAGCGCTCGATCCAGTGGTGGGAAGCGAAACAGGGAAAACCCGCCCGGTGTTGATGGTTCAGAACGATGTCGGCAATCAGTACTCACCCACGACCATCGTTGCCGTCATCACCGAATATTCCGAAAAAAAAGCCACTTACCCCATCTGTGTAGTTATCGGCACTGATTCCGGCCTGAAAAAGAATTCCATCGTCAATCTCTCGCAGATCCACACCCTCGATAAAAGCAGGTTGACCGGAGCCAGGCTCGCGACTCTCCCCGACGAGCTCATGGAAAAGGTGGACATGGCGCTGAAAAACAGCCTGTCACTATAATAAGGAGCCTGTCCCTTTTTTCTCTTCGTCACCGTTCGCTACAGCCGTGATGTCTTGGAGTATTTCCGCACTACCGGCCCCGGCTGGCAGGCGCGCATTGATGCCACGCTGAAAGAGTGGGTTGCCCAACGCCGCCAAAGCAGCGACCGGTAGCTTTGATTTTCTTTCCTTTACTTTGTCGGTCTCTTATGGCATAGGCCGCCCGAGGTTTTGATCAAAATACCGGGAGGTTAAGAAAATGGAAAATCAGCAATGTCCCCACTGCGGAGGCGCCCTGGCAAACGGATTGGCGATCTGCGGCGCATGCGGGAAGGAAGTGAACGAAAACGAAGTGAAAGATTCAATAACGGCGACCTCCCGGGAGCAGAAGGAACCGGGCAGGAAAAAGCTCTATGCGATCATAGCCATAGTGCTGGTGGTTTTGTCAGGCGCGGCCCTGCTGATTTTTACCGGCCTGCTGCCGAACCCGCTGAAAGGCGGCTGGAACACGGCCGCCATCGTCAATGGGGAAAAGATCACCATCGCGGAGGTGGATAAGAAATTAGACCTCTATAAAAAGACGACCGGTATAAACGGCCAGTCTGATTCCACCCCCGCGGGCAAAGCGGCCGCGGCGGATTTGAGAAGGCAGATTCTGAATAAAATAATCCATGATAAAATACTGGTGACCGAGGCGGCCAAGGAAAAAATCACCGTGTCCCCTCAGGAAATCGCCGACAAAATCAGCGCCGTCAAGAAAAACCTCAAACTTTCCGACAAGGATTTCGAGGCCTTTTTGAAAAGTCACGGTATGACGCCGCCCGCTTTCGAGAAGCGGATGGAAAAGGATATTCTGCTTGCCAAGCTCGTCGCCAAGGGAACGCAGGAAAAGGGAATGACCCGGGCAGCCTGGGTCGACGAGCTCAACAAAAGGGCAAAGGTCGAGATCGTTACGAAACAATAATTTCAGCAGAAAAGTAAACTTATGTTCAACCAGTCAATCGCAATAATGAAAAAATTTTTTACTCTGGTTTGTTTTGGATTGCTGGCGGCCATTTTTGCAATAGCCCCCGGCTGGGGAGCGGAGAAAGCCGCGGTTCCGGGCACAATTACCATGGACTTCAGTAATGAACCGCTGCGCAGCGTACTGGGGAAAATCGCCAAAACAACCAGATGGAAGATCAAGGCCCCCGACAAATGGCTGGACAAACCAGTCACGCAAGCCCTGCACAAGGCTACGATGGACGAGGGGTTAAGATCCATCTTGAATAGCATCGGCATTGAAAATAAGTTGCTGATGTATGATGAAAAAATGAAGGTGGTTACCGTTTTTGACACAGCCCTCTCCTCCCAGAAATCAGGCGCCCGCCTTCCGGCTCAAGCATCATCCGCGGGACAACCACCAACTGTTTCCAGCACCGGGGCATCAACTCCCAAACTGCAAAGCTCGGAAAATGAATCTGTGCCCATACCTTTGCGAGGATTAAGGAGATTTGGGAACCAGCGCCGTCCCGATAATGATTAATAATGTAGCAATTGCTTGCTTCCGGCGTTAATGAGCCTTTTATTCTATTTTTTAACCCTGAGTTTGGTACTTTTCAGAACACCTCAACAAATTTACAGCGCCTAATATGCCATTCTTACCAATTATGACTTGATTTTCAGGTTTTAATGGTTTTGGGGCGGAAGAATGCCGTCCTGACCGCCAGCAGAAGAATAAACAGGTGGTAATATCACCGGGGGTATCTGGTTATTTCACCACCTATCGGACAACGGGAATTTTATTAAATCAACATATATCTAATATTACGAGTTAATTTGTTATTGCAGAGGTGGCATGTTCATTGCTTTACAGGATACAGCTCTAATTGGCGAAGAGCAAAGATGAAGGGCAATAAATCAGCTTCTTCTTAAACAATTTAAATCGAAAAGGAGGATTTTTATGAAAAAGAGCTTTCCGTTATTTGTTTTATTTATCGTTTTAAGCGTCTTTGCCCTGTCTGGCTGCAGCGGCAGCGATGGCAGTGCGGGTGCCGCCGGGCCTGCCGGGCCTGCCGGTCCCGCTGGCCCTGCGGCTCCAGTTGACGCCGCATCGTTAGCCGCATCCGCCAGCCAATATGCAACCGCGCAAGCTGCCGGCTTCACCGGCACTCAAGCGCAGTTACTGTCGTTATCTTACGCAAGTGCAGCAGCCCTGAGTTATAGCGGGACTGAAGCCCAATGGTCGGCACTGCAGACTTCCGCCAATGCCGCAGTGTCCGTTGCAGCTTCGGTCAGCCCTGAATCATGCGCTGTTTGCCATAAAACCGCCGGCACTGACCATCAGGCGTACTATGATCAGCTAAACAAGATTGATGCGGCGGGCATCCAGGTGTCAAACATAACCTACGCCTACGCCGCAGGCACAACCACAGTCACTTTCAAAATGACCAAATTGGGGTCAGACTTTTCGTGTAAAGATGCAGACAACCTGAATATTTACTGGTCAGATTATGACGGTGCGACTTTCCCGGCCAATCCTGTTACGGCGGCAGCAGGAGGACGTACAACTATGAAAGGTACGCTCACCGATGATGGCGCCGGTACTTGCACGAGCACTTACAACGCCATCGACCTGGGCAATTTAGCGGCTAGCAATGGCACGATCACTGTGTATGGCTACGACGAGTTGCTTGGCACTGTTCCGGGTGGACGCGTCAAACAGGTGAAATACCCCTACGCGGCGGTACTGAAAATAGGCACTGTCGGTTACACATCTGCCGCCAATGTCGCCGGCTGTGAAAAATGCCATACCATACCCTACGGCAAGCATGGCAATATCCAGGGCGCCACGAAAGCAATCGGGATAACCTCAGCCACGGAATTTTATACCTGTAAGCCCTGCCATAAGGACGATGGCACGGGCGGCCATTTCGAATGGCCCCTGGCCGTGAACGATCCTACCTTGGCCGCTTCATACAACGCGGGGACAGCCTTGACGGCCGCCCAGAAAACCGAGTACGGCTATAAAACGACGCTCATGAATGACGTGCACATGCCTCATGCCATGGAATTCCTCTATCCGCAGTCCATGTCGAACTGCACCGTCTGCCACGAAGGTAAAACCGCCACCATTACGGCGGATGCCCAGTTCAAGATTGAAACATGCAAGAGCTGCCACCCGTTCAAGGGCGATTCCAAACTTTCGTTGCCAACACTGGCAGGTCATAATATCACCTCAACTACGGCAGTGTGCAATACGTGCCACAGCGCTACCGGCATTGCTAAGACATTCAGCTCCATTCACTCCGGCTACGACAAGAAGATCTATGCCGGTGTCACTGCCGGGGTAGCCAAAAAGTGGAAGGACATCTTCACGGTAACCGTCGACAGCGCCACGCTGAGCGGCACGGATCTGACGATCAAATTCAGCGCAGCCAAAAGTGATCCCGGGAGCCTCACCACCCTGGCCGTAACGGACATTGTGCCCAAGGTCATCGTGGGGTTGTATGGCTACAACACCAAAGATTTCATCGTTGATGCCCACGGCAGAACCATCGATACCGCCAGAAATCTGGAATTTGACTGGGGTACGACAAATGCTCGTTTCACGCCAATCTCCGCGGCTGCCGGCAAATGGGAAGTCAAGGCAAGTTTGGCTAATTGGTCCAGCCTGATCACCGACGGCACAGTAAAGCGGATGGAAATTGCAGTCCTTCCGAAGCTGACAAAAGTTGTCGGCAATGTTGATGATAGCACCAACCTCGAAGCGACGTCACCGGTAACAGCGGATTATAACGTTCCCGTGGCAACCGCCTCGAAGACCTTCAATATTGCTACAAATGCGTTTATCGCTTCCGCCAGCCCCATCGTCAATGTGGCAACAGGCTGTGAAAACTGCCACGGAGCGCTGGGAATCACCTTCCATTCAGCCCAGTACGGGAATGCAGGCGTCGTGGGTTGCCGGTTGTGTCATACCACGCGCCCCGGCGGTTCCCATTTGGAAATGCAGGGAAGATCCATCGATTCCTACGTACACGCGATCCATTCGAACCAGCCGTTCGATATTCATAATATCGACTTCGCGGATCCGTTCACACTGATGGAATACAAACTGGAAACCGGCGACCTGGGAGCCAAAACGTTCTTTTCCTATCCCACGTTCACGACGAAGAACTGCAAATCCTGCCACGCTGCGGGCACGTTTGATGTGCCGGATCAAGCCAAATCACTGGGCGGCACACTTTCGGCCTCAAGAGACACCCTTAAAGGCCGAACCAGAAGCATCACCGGCGTACCGAGCTATGTAACCGGTCCTGCGGCCCGGGCCTGCGGTTCTTGCCACAGAACCAATATGATCAACAGAGATGACCTAGGCGGTCTGGTATCTTTCAGCCAGCACACCAAGGACAATGGTTATCGTACGGTCGCAACCGACAGCACGGTATTTGACACGGTAATTACCAAAATTATGTCAGCCTTCAAATAGCAGGGTCAGGAGGTGGGCTTCGGCCCACCTCTATTCCCAATGAAGGCGGCTCAACAAAGGCAATACAATAAAAAAGGTGGGTTGCGACCCGCCTTTTTTATGTTTTGGCGTTCAAAGAACTTGCTTTATTTATTTTCATTATCTATAGTCCGCAAACGCCACGCAAAGAACTGCGGAGGAACATAGTCAAAAGCTGGCAACAACAGAATATCGCTTGCTTGGTAATTAATGCATTTAGCAAACTCGCGATCGTTGTCTGCGTTTTTACAGCAGAAGATAATTGCGCAAGGGCATTTAGACCGTATAGCGGGATTGAGAAATAAACAGACTGCCGGCGTCCCGGTCGGCTAATTCTAATCAAGGAGGCTATGTCTTGATGATCCCTGATGAAAAGAAAAGATGTACAATCATTTTTGCCTTGTGCATCGGCGTTTCCTTATTGCTCTTTCTTCTCCTGCCGAATGTCGGGCAAGCCGTTTCCGTAAGCGGGGAATCCCAGACAATTTTGCGCATGGAACGGGCCGCGGACGACCGCAAGCTCTTGCCTATCTACGAGTATTTGAGCCTTGGAATTGAAAACGATTTGAAAGAAGGCGCCCTGTCCGGCGATTTCGGAGGTTGGGGACGTCTGGACACCCGTGATAGAAGACCCGGAGGCCGCGCAGAGGGAGCTTTTCAGTATGGCAATGTAAGTTACCAGGGCAATAATAACAACCTCCAGTTTACCGCCGGCAGGCAGTTTGTCGCGGAAGGCGTGGCTGCTGAAAGACTCGACGGTCTTTATCTGCACAGTGATTTTGCCGGCGGATTCGGCGCCGCCGCCTATGTAGGGGCGCCTGTTGTCACCGAACCTAATTTCAAGGGCGGCGATGTGACTTACGGCGGTCGTTTTTCCCACAGCGTTCCCAAGTACTATTCGCTCGGATTAAGCATCCTGCAAACGAATTACGACGGCAACCGGATCAGGGAGGAAGCCGGCCTTGACCTTTGGCTTCATCCGCTTCCGAAACTTGACTTAGCCGGCCGCTCTTCCTACAATTCTGTTACCTCCGGCTGGATGGAGCATGCCTATGCGCTTACCTTCAATCCCTTGGGTAATCTGAGAATTAGCGCCGACCTGGCAGGTATAAATTACCGGGACTATTTCCAGCAGATGACGACAAGCGTCTTCAGCCTGACAACAGGTATCATTGACCCCGATGAGCGACAGTTTTCCCTGGGAGGCGGCATTGAGGTGAGCCCCATAGAGGGTTTGGCGCTGGTTGTGGACTACAGAAACTACGATTATAAAATTGCCGGGGAGGCAAAATACTTCGGCGGCAAAGCAACCTTTACAGCTTCCGAGTCATTTATGGTCGGCTTTTCCCTCCATCGTATGGCCGGGGAAACTGCCAGGCTGACCTATGATGAGTATCGCCTGTTTGCCTCAAAAACATTAGGGAAAGCATCTCTAATGGCCGACTTTTTCGATGTTAAGTACGACAGCGCCATCAGCGGCATTAAAAACACCTATTGTGCCTCGGTGGGGGTGGGGTATGGAATTTCCGAGCAATTGCAATTGGCCGTCGCTGTTGACTATTCAAAAAGCATTGATTTCGATCATAATTTAATGGGGCTGATAAAGCTCACCTATTCTTTCGACAAGACGTTCGGTGCAGGAGGGGGGGGCAAGTGAAGAAAAAACTGTTTGCGTATGCAGGAATAATTATAATGGGATTGGTTGTTTATGCCTGTGCCAACGGCGCCAGTCTCGCCAGGAAGCACCCGCAGGAAGTCAAGGGGCTTGTCAACTGCGGCGAGTGCCACGAGAATCAGTTTGGCGCCTTGAATCACAAGGCCGATGATTTTTTCCGCAAGCACAAGTACTACGCCGGGGGACAGAGGGCTGTATGTTCCTCTTGCCACCGTGAATCCTTCTGTGCAGATTGTCATGCCTACAAGGAGGAGCTCAAACCAAGCGATAAATACAAGACTTCTCCTGAACGTAACCTGCCCCACCGCGGCGATTACCTGAGTCGCCACCGCATCGAAGGCAGGATCAACCCGGCTTCCTGCGCGAAATGCCACGGAAGACAAAACAATGAGAGGTGCAAGACATGTCACAGATAACAAAAACCTCTTTGACCTTTGCCTTGCTGCTGTTTATTTCCGTCTTCGCGCTGGCGGGATGCGGGAGCTCCAGTTCCCAGTCCAGTTTTGATTCTTCTACGGGGCATCCTACCGGCTGGCTGCCCACCGGCCATAAGACGGCGGCCAAGGCTAACATGGAAACATGCGCCGAGTGTCATGGCGCGGATTACCAGGGCGGTATTGCCCAGACATCCTGCACCACCTGCCACATCGGCAACCATGCTTCTTACCATCCCACCCAGTGGGGAGCCTATGCCTATGCCCTCCACGGCAGCTACGCCAAGGCAAACGGCACGGCCGGCTGCGCGACCGCCAGTTGCCACGGCACAAACCTGGCAGGGGTTTTCCAAAGCGGCCCCTCCTGCAGCGCCTGTCATCTCGGCGGGCCGAATGCCTACCATCCACCTGAGTGGACGACCTTGCCCGGCACCTCGCACGGGAACTACGCCAAGACGAACGGCACTGCCGGCTGCGCGACTGCCAGTTGCCACGGCGCAAATCTGGACGGGGTTTTTCAAAGCGGTCGTTCCTGCAGCGACTGTCATCTCGGCGGGCCGACATCCAAACATCCGCTCGAATGGTCGGACAATTCCAGCCTGCATGAAGGATACGTTGCAGCCAACGGCATTTCATCTTGCAGTGTCTTAGCGTGTCATGGCTCACAGATAATCGCCGGCAGTTCCGGTTGCAGCGCCTGCCACTGATTGATTTTATGAGGGTATAATCGCCGACGGCCAGCATGAAGCGTTTATAAATTATACAGCGTACCAAAGGAGAAATGATGAAAAGACAGTTGTTGACAGCAGCGGCAGTATTGGCAATCGCCGCAGCGGGATGCAAAGACAAGCCTCAGGAAGAAGCGCCTGCGACTGCCGTCCCGCAGGCCGCGGCGCCTGCACCGGCGCAAAATACCGCTGCCGCTGCGCCTCAGTCCCAACCGGCGGCGTCAGACCATAAAGGCAAGGTTGTAGCCACCCTGAACGGGGGCGCTTACACCTTTATGCAGGTGGTGGAAAATGGCAAAAAAATCTGGGTGGGCGCCAAGCAGGCCAAGATCAATGTCGGCGACGAAATCGAATATTCCGAGGCGCCGTTCGTAGAACAATTCAAGAGCAAAGCCTTGAATCGCACCTTTGACAAGGTATATTTCGTCACAAAATTCAGGGTGAATGGCAAGTGATATCTTCTTTGCCGGCTGCACCTGCGGGGAATGTCAGCATCTGGAACGTACACAAAAAAGCCGGGTGGTTTTCCCTCCGGCTTTTTTGCGCGCCCGGCTATTCAGCCCGGACGGTTATCTTCTTGACGGCGGCCTCCGGCGCCTTGTGCAGAACGAGTTTTAGAACCCCGTTTTTTACCAGCGCCTCCACCTTTTCACGGTCAATATCGTCGGAGATTGTAAAGGAGCGATCATAATCGCCGACCTCGTACTCGGCGTAGGCAATGCTCATTCCCTTGAATTCAGGAAGGTTGACAACGCCTGAAATATTGAGAACGTTCTTGTCGATCGTCACGTCCACCGAACCTTCATCGACCCCGGGCATATCCGCATACAGGATAACGGACTCTTTCGTATCGATTATATCAACCTTCGGGACATAAACCCGCCGGTTATGGGTGCGCTCCACCCCGGCCGCCTCCTGAACAGGTTTCTTCTCATATTCAACAATATTCTTCATAATTTCACCCCCTATTGGTTCTTGACCAAAATTTTTCTCGGCTTTTCCGCCTCGGAACGGGGCAGGGTTATCCCGATTATCCCCTTTTCGTACTTCGCCTCAACCTTGTCCGCATCGACATGAAACGGGAGCTGCAAACTGCGGCTGAAGCCGCCGACTCCCCGTTCCTGACGGTGGTAGCTTTCCCCCTCCATAAGCGGCGTCGCCTCGCGCGAGCCGCTTATGGTCAGCGTATCGCCAACCACCGAGACCTCAACAGCGCTCGGATCGATACCGGGCAACTCCGCCGTCACAACCGCATCCGCCTCGCCAATCCAGGCGTTTACCGCAGGGAATTCCCGGGAAACCGGCTGCGCAAAGTCAGAAAAAATCCGATCCATCTCCTGCCGCAGACGCCGCACGTCCCGGGAGGGATCCACAAAACCTCCAAATCTCCATAAGCCTGTTTCAAACATATCGTCACCTCCATAAGAGTTTTTTATTACTACCCGGCAATAAATTCCGGGCAGACGACCATGGCACTGAGCTAACATCATGTTATTATTTGCGTTAGCTCTTTCTGGCGTAATATAAGCATCACTAAAAACTTGTCAAGGGTTCCGGGGTTTCACAAACCAAAAATCTGCCTTTTGAGCCAATTGCAAAACTCTCACATTCTGTCATTCCCGCAATGATTTTAAGCGGGAAAACGAAGTTTAATGTTCATAATCTGGTTCTAACTGCTTGAAAAACCGTATTCCCGATAGAAGCATTGTGTACATTAAGCTCCGCTTTCGGGAATGACAAATAGTTTTGCAATTGGCTCTTTTGTTATAAAATAATATTTGTGTTTTCGGCACCTTAAACAAAGAAAAGGCCGACTATCCCCGCTTGACATAAAATGCGCCTTCTGGTATCCCTCGCCGGCCATCAAAAAATTGCATTTCCGGAAAAAAACAGGGGGGAATTATGAAAGCCGTCAAGATAGACCACATTGGCATTGCGGTAAAAAGCATCGATGCGTCCTTGAAATTCTATTCAGAGCTGCTCGGGCTCAAGCTGGAAGGCGAAGAAACGGTTGCCGAACAAAAGGTGAAGACCGCGTTTCTTCCCCTTGGCGCTGTCGAGATCGAACTGCTGGAGTCCACCGCCCCGGACGGTCCCATTGCCAAATTCATTGAGGCCAAAGGTGAAGGAATCCAACATATCGCCTTCGCGGTGGACAATCTGGAAGAGGCGCTGCGCGAGCTGGAGGCAAAAAATTTCCGGCTGATCGACCATAAGCCGCGGATGGGGGCCGGGGGAAAAAAGATCGCGTTTCTTCACCCGAAGGACAGCGGCGGGGTTCTGGTGGAGCTCTGCGAAAAGGTGTGATATTGAGGTAATTGCAAAACCATTTGTCATTCCCGAAAGCGCAGCTTAATGTCCATAATGTCTCTATCGGGAATATGGTTTTTCAAGCAGTTAGAACCAGATTATGAACATTAAACTTCGTTTTCCCGCTCAGAATCGTTGCGGGAATGACAGAATGGGGAGTTTTGCAATTGCCTCTATTGAGTTCACATTAAAATCAGGAGAGAAAAAAATGAGCGAAAAGCCGTTGAAACTTAGGGATCTGGAGGCCAGAAAAGCCAAGGCCGAGGCCATGGGCGGAGAAAATGGGATCAAAAAACAGCACGAGTCGGGGAAGCTGACCGCCCGCGAACGACTCGACCTGCTTTTTGATCCCGGAACGTTCCAGGAGCTGGATCTGTTTGTCCGCCATCGCGGCGGCAGTTTCGGCATGGCAAACGTCGAAATACCAGCCGAAGGGGTGATCACCGGCTTCGGCAAGGTCGAAGGCCGCACCGTCTTTGCCTATTCGCAGGACTTCACCTCCCGGGCCGGCAGTCTGGGCGAAATGCATGCAAAAAAGATCTGCAAGGTCATGGACGCGGCGCTGAAAACCGGAGCGCCCCTGGTCGGCATCAACGACTCCGGCGGGGCACGCATTCAGGAGGGAGTGGATGCCCTCTCCGGGTACGGAAACATCTTTTTTCGCAATTCCAGCGCCTCCGGGGTAATCCCGCAGATCTCGGCGATCATGGGGCCGACGGCCGGCGGTGCGGTCTATTCGCCGGCTATGACCGACTGGATATTCATGACCAAAAAAACCTCCTATATGTTCATCACCGGCCCCGAGGTGATCAAGGAGGTAACCGGGGAAAAGATCGATTTTGAGAGCCTCGGCGGCGCGATGACCCATAACGCCAAAAGCGGGGTCGCCCACTTTGCCTGCGAGAGCGACGCGGAGGCGCTCCGGGAAATCCGAAAACTGCTGAGCTATCTTCCCTCCAACAATACCGAGACCGCGCCTTTTATCGAAACGCCGGATCCGTCGGACCGAATGGATGAGGCCCTCGATGGCATCGTCCCGGAGAACCCGCGCCGGATGTACGATATGAAGGGCGTAATCCGCGCGATCGTCGATAACGGCGAAATCATTGAGCCGCACCAGTACTACGCCCGCAACATCATCATCGCCTTCGCCCGGATGGGCGGGCGGGCGATCGGCATAATTGCCAATCAGCCGAAATACCTTGCCGGCTGTCTCGATGTGGACGCCTCCGACAAGGCAACCCGGTTCATCCGGTTTTGCGACGCCTTCAATATCCCGCTTCTGACGATCGCCGACGTCCCCGGCTACCTGCCGGGAAGCGACCAGGAGTGGAAGGGAATCATCCGCCACGGCGCGAAGCTTCTGTGGTGCTACTCCGAAGCCACCGTGCCGAAGATCACGCTGATCACCCGGAAGGATTACGGCGGCTCGTATCTGGCGATGTGCAGCAAGGACCTCGGCGCCGACTTCGTCATTGCCTGGCCGACGGCGGAGATCGCAGTCATGGGCGCGGAAGGGGCGGCGAACATCATTTTCCGCAAGGAGATCAATTCCGCCGAAGACCCGGCGGCGAAAAAGGCGGAAAAGATACAGGAGTACCGTGATCTCTTTTCCAACCCCTATATCGCGGCCGAACGGGGCTACGTCGATGCGATCATCGCCCCCCGCGAAACTCGCCCGACGCTTATCCGGGCGTTTGATATGCTGAGTTCCAAGAAGGAATTGCGACCATACAAAAAGCACGGCAACATTCCGGTTTAACAAAGAATAACCTTGACTATTCAGCGCTTTAAAAAGACTGTCATTCCCGAAATTAGTAATCGGGAATCCAGCTTTCATGTCTTGAAAAACCATGGATCCCCGATAGAAGCATTCGGGAATAACATCACTTGATGGGTACGCTGAATAGTTACAAATATCCTTCTTCGCAATTTCCAAGGAGGCAGGGATGATCTCAGGCTTACGGCGTAAGGCATTCGGCAAAATTTCCCGTCAGGCGGGGCTCAAAACCCGCCTGATCATCATGGTGCTGGCAATCGCCGTCCTGATTCTCGTCACCTCGGCGATTTTTATCAGCAGCCGCGCCCTGTCCATCATGGAGCAAAACGCCCAGACGCAATTGCTCAATGCCAATCGCCAGTTGGGCCTCTCGGTATCTTTATGGCTGGATACCCAGATAAAAACCTTCCAGTACTTCATCTCCCAAAATGACATGATCGGGATGAACCCGACCCGGCAAAAGCTGCTGCTGAAAAAGATGGCCGCCGCCTATCCTTATATGTATCTTTTGAGCACAACCGACCTGCGCGGCATGAATATCGCCCGCAGCGATGACAAGAGACCGATCGACTATCGCGACCGCTCCTGGTTCCAGCAGGCCAGGAAGGGGGCACCGGTGACCTTTGAAAGCGTAATCAGCCGAACCATCAACCGGCCCGGGCTGGTAGTGTCGATGCCGATCAAAAACGGTGCGGCAAGCATCGTCGGGGTCGGCATGTTTGCAATGGATCTGGACAATCTCAGCCGGCAGGTGCAGGTCCCCCGCCTCGGAAAAACGGGCTCGGCCTATCTGGTCGATAACCGGAATCTGGTGATCGCCCATCCCGATCCGGCCTTCTTCGACAGTTTCCGGGATCTGAGTTCGTCCTCGCCGATCACGGCGCTCAGACGCGGGGAGAAAGGGTTGATCACCTTCCGCGCAGAGGATGGCAAAGAATGGTTCGCCCAGATCGATCTGCTTAACAATGGCTGGGGAGTAGTTGTGCAGCAGCAAAAAGCGGAAGTGCTCTCCAACATAATTTTCTTCCGGAACATGACGTTGACAATCATCTGCGGGGCGCTTCTCATCCTCGTTGTCGCCTCCTGGTGGGCAATAAGGTGGGCGCTGCTCCCGATTGACGTCCTCACCGAGGCCGTTACGGATCTGACGTTCGGCAATTTCAGCGACAGCGATCTTGAGTCAGTACGCTTGCGACTCTCAGCAGTCAGGACCCGGGGCGACGAAATCGGCACGCTGGCAGACAGCTTTTCCCGTATGGCCAAGCAGTTGCGCGAAACATTGTCCAGCCTTCAGCACGAACTGCTGGAGCACAAACGGACGGACCGAGAGCTGGAAAAGGAACGGAACATCCTCTCCACGATCCTTGAAAACGACCCCAGCGGCATCGTCCTGATCGACCGGCAGGGCGCCTTCCAGTATTTGAATCCGGCGGTCACCGACATCATCGGTTATACCGCCGAGGATTTTGCCGTCGTCCGGGAGTGGCAGAAACAGGCATTTCCGGACAGTGATTACCTGAAAAAAGTAAGGGCTTTCTGGAGAGAAAAAAAGAACTCCCCTGGACGCAGAGGCGATGCGGAATTCACCGTCGCCTGCAAGGACGGACAGGCAAGGGAAATCGAATTTCGCACGATCTTCATCAAGGAAGGCGAGATAACGGTTCTCAATGACGTCACGGAACGCAAGCGGGCGGTAGAGAAGATACGGCAAAAAAACGCCCAGCTCCGCGAGCTAACCTGGGAGATGGCGGAACTTGAGGAAAATAACCGGAAAATCATCTCCCGCGAGCTGCATGACCGGATAGGGCAGAACCTGGCGATTCTGGGGATGAACATCAATATGCTCAAGACCCTGCTTCCGGAAAAATATTCGGAACAGCTTCATTCGCGAATAACCGACTCGCTGACAATCGTCAAACAGACCACGGACAGCATCCGCAATTTGATGGAGGAGCTGCGCTCGCCCGTCCTCGACGATTATGGACTGGAGGCCGCGATCCGCCTGTACGGCGAGCAATGCGCCTCCCGGGCCGACATCCGGGTGGTTGTCCAGATCAATGATGCGATCCCCCGCCTTTCCCAGCATATTGAAAATGCGATGTTCCGCATTGTTCAGGAGGCATTGACCAACGTAATCAAACATGCGCAGGCAACGGAAGCGGTCATAACCATCACCGTCGGGGAAAATCATTTGCACATTACCGTAGCCGACAACGGCGTCGGGTACAAACAACAGGAGCGTGAAAAACGCAGCGAACACTGGGGATGGGGGCTCAGCACGATGGTTGAGCGGGCAATCGCGGTGGGTGGGGCGGGAGACATAACTTCGGTTCAGGGCAAAGGGACCCGTGTATCGGTAGAGGTGCCGTTATGATCATCACGGTTTTTTTGGCGGACGATCACGCCATGTTCCGGGAAGGACTTCGCTTATTGCTGGATACCAACCCGAAAATCAGCGTCGTTGGCGAAGCGGGCGACGGACGGGAGACCGTCCGTCAGGTTGCGTCCCTGTGTCCGAACATAGTGCTTATGGACATCGCCATGCCGATTCTCAACGGCATCGAGGCAACGGCCCAGATCAAAGAGGCGTGTCCTGCAACCAACATTATCATGTTGTCGATGTATTCCACCGCGGAACATATTTTCCGAGCCTTCAAGGCCGGGGCGAAGGGTTATCTCCTGAAGGAATCGGCGGGCGCCGATGTGATCCAGGCGATTATCTCCGTTAATTCGGGAAAATCCTACCTTTGCCCGTCTCTGTCCGACACGATCATTACCGATTACCTCCGGTCGCGGGAAATTGCCGAAGCGAAGAGCCCCCTGGACAGATTGAGCCCCCGCGAACGGGCGATTCTCCAACTGCTGGTGGAAGGAAACCCTAACAACAAGATTGCGGAAATTCTTTTTTTGTCCCCGAAAACCGTGGAGACGTACCGCAGTCATCTGATGAAGAAGCTCGGGATAAAAGACCTGCCGGGCCTTGTCAAATTCGCCATCCAGCATGGGCTGACCTCCATCTAACGCAGAAAGCCCCTTCAAGACACTGCCGCCGCTTCGCCAAGCAACAATCATCAATGTGAGTTTCTCAAGGATGTAGCACAAAAATATCAAGCTTTCCTGATAGACGGATGGACTCTGACGTTTTATAAGGGCAGCGAAGATTATCATGCCTTAATATAAAAAATCAGTGTTGTCCGGTTAGGGAATTGCAGGGACCGTTTTGCCCTCACCCCAACCCTCTCCCGGGGGGAGAGGGAGTGTTTTCTATCTCCTCGATCCGGGGAGAGGGAGCGTTTTATATCTGACCGGATAACTCTGGTTTTGCCTGATTGTTTGCTCCGGGGGCGGCGCCCGGGAAAAAGCGGAAAATGTTTCAATACTTTCAAGATCTCCAACAATAAAAGGAGGAGCGATATGAACCATTTCGGAAAACGTGTTTTCAGCGCCTTGTTGGTCGGGTTGTTCTGGTGCACAATCTTTACTGTAAGTGCAGTTGAGGCCCGAGAACTGAAAATTTCCCACCAATTCACCGAAGCAGACGCCCGCAACGCCCTGGCCGTCGAGTTTGCCAAGGGGGTGGAAAAAGCGACCAACGGAGAGCTTACCTTCAAGATTTTCCCCTCCTCCGCGCTTTTCAAGGCGACGGCCCAGTACGATGCCATGGCCAAAGGCGCGCTTGATTTTTCGATTTTTCCCTTGGCCTACGCCTCGGGGAAAATCCCCGAACTCGAAATCACCCTCATGCCGTGCATCATCAAGGATGTGGATGAAGGGATGGCCTGGAAAGACAGGGAGATCGGGAAAAGGGTCGCCAAAATATCCGAAGACAAGGGGATGAAGATCATTACCTGGCTGTGGTATGGCGGGGGAATCGGCAGCCGCGGCAAACCGGTTATCCTGCCCCAGGACGCCAAAGGGCTGAAATTCCGGGCCGCCGGCAAGTTCTTTGAGCACCTGCTGAACACCCGGAAGGCCTCGATAACCAGCATGCCTTCCTCCGAGATTTACACGGCCCTTCAGACAAAGGTGCTGGATGCCTGCCTTACCTCGGCGGAATCGTTTATTTCCTACCGCCTTTATGAACAATTGGACTATTTCAACACCCCGGAAACCTACGCCATCTGGTACATGGCAGAACCACTGGTAATAAGCGCCAAAACCTGGGCATCCCTGACCCCGTCTCAACAAAAGGCCGTCCTTAAGGTGGGGGTGGAAATGGAAAAGAAGGCCCGGGATGACGCTGTAGCCGCCAATAAAGAGGTTGGAAAGGTGTTCACTGCCAATAAAGTCAAGGTCCATGCGATGACCAAGGATGAATGGCAGGCCTGGAAAAAGGTGGCCGAAGAGACGGCCTGGAAGCAATTTGCCGAAAAGGTGCCGCGCGGCAAAGAGCTCCTGGATTTGGCAACAAAACCATAGGAAACCTAAGGGAAGAGGTGCAAGATGGCTCCAGTCAAAAATAGGGCTCTCCGGATAATTGGCGGCCTCTCGGAGATATCGGGATATCTGAGCGGCTTTGCCATCCTGGCCGCGACCCTCATTATTGTCGAGCAGGTAGTGGTTCGCTATGTCTGGAATGCGGCAACCATCTGGCAGGTGGAGATCGCCGTTTACCTGCTGATCGCCGCCACCTTTCTGGGCGCGCCCTACGGGCTCAAGCACCATGCCCACATAAATATAGACATGGTCGTATATAAGCTCCCTTTTCGACTTCGCCGCAGACTGGACATAGCGACCTCGTTTATTGCGATGCTATTTTGCATTGTACTGTCATGGCGAGGCTGCGTCATGTGGTGGGAAGCTTGGGAAGGGAACTGGCTTTCCTCTTCCCTTTTATCAACCCCTCTCATTTATCCCTACGCAATTATTCCGGTGGGTATGATTCTGACCTCTCTGCAGTATGTGATAAAAATCATGGAACTTGTAAAAAAGCGGCACACGTAAGAGCGGCGCAGGGGCAAAATTATAACTTTGAGCCAATTGCAAAACCATTTGTCATTCCCGAAAGCGCAGCTTAATGTCCATAATGTCTCTATCGGGAATATCGTTTTTTCAAGCAGTTAGAACCAGATTATGAACATTAAACTTCGTTTTCCCGCTCAGAATCGTTGCGGGAATGACAAGAATGGGGAGTTTTGCAATTGCCTCCTTTGTTTGCATAAAAGAACGGCAGCGGCCATTATACCGGGAGAGTTAATCATGAATCCACTCTGGACAGGGGGTATCGTTACCTTTACTGCCTTGGTATTTCTTTTCAGTGGAATGCCTATTGCTTTTGCGCTGGGAGTCACATCCCTGATCGCCATTTTCCTTTTCATGGATGTCTATCAAATCTCGATGATGGCCGAAACCATCTATGAGGGGGTAAACGACTTCAGTCTTCTTTCCATCCCGCTCTTTCTTTTCATGGGGATGATTGTCGCCATCTCCCGCGCCGGCGGAGACCTTTACGAGTGCTTTCATCGCTGGCTGTACAAGATTCCCGGCGGTTTGGGAATCGGCAACATCGCCGGATGCGCCGTTTTTGCGGCGCTTACCGGCTCGAGCCCGGCGACGGCGGCAGCGATCGGCACTATGGGAATTCCCGAAATGCGCAAACGCGGCTACCCGGACGGTCTGGCCACGGGGATCATTACCGCCGGAGGAACACTGGGCATACTTATTCCGCCGAGCGTCACCATGATCATCTATGGAATAGCAACGGAAACATCCATCGGCAAACTGTTCATGGCGGGGATTTTTCCCGGCCTCCTTGTTGCTTTATTGTTTGCAGCCTGGGTGCCCATTGGATACACGCTGGGCAGAAGAAAAGATGTAGCCGCTTTTCCCCTGCAAAAAGGGGAAATCTACACATTAGCGCAGAAATTTTCCTCTACGTTAAAAGTGCTGCCCTTTATCGTGGTAGTTTTAATGGTGCTGGGCTCCCTTTACACCGGCTGGGCCACTCCCAGCGAGGCGGCCGCCGTGGGCGCCTTTTTGATACTCATCATCGCCATTATCTTCTACAAAATGTACCGTCCGCAGGACATCCTGGAAATACTGCTGAAAACGACCAGCGAAAGTACAATGATCATGATGATCATCGCCACCTCTTTTCTTTTCGGCGCCGTCCTTACAAACCTTTTCATCGCCCAGACATTGACCCACATGATTATGGACATGCAGGTAAGCCGCTGGATTACCATGTTCATGATCAACATCCTGCTGCTTGTGCTGGGCTGTTTTCTTCCGCCGGTGGCGATCATCCTCATCGTCTCTCCCATCATTCACCCCATTGTGAAGGCTCTGGGCTTTGACCCCGTCTGGTTTGGAGTGCTGATGACGTTGAATCTCGAGGCAGGGCTGATTACGCCGCCGGTCGGACTGAATCTTTACGTTGTCAAGGGGATTGTGCCGAACATCCCGCTCAACACCATTTTGTGGGGGTCAGTACCCTTTATTCTGCTGCTTTTTCTGGGAATGCTGATTCTTTGCTTTTTCCCGCAGCTCGCCACTTGGCTTCCCGGCATGATGATCAATTAATTTTTTTCACAACCGGGAGAAGATGATTTATGAATGAAAACATGTACGAAATTCTGCAGGCCCGCTTTCCAAAGAACCCCGCCGCCCCGTGTCTGATTCTGCCGGACGGCTCGGAAATCAGCTATGGAAGGCTCCGCGAGGAATCGGCCCGCTGTGCCAATCTGCTTGTTTCACTGGGGGTAAAACCGGGCGACCGCGTGGCCGTGCAGGTCCGAAAATCGCCCCAGGCACTGTTCCTCTATCTGGGCTGTCTGCGGGCAGGCGCCGTTTACCTGCCGATGAACGATGCCTATCAACGGCATGAAGTCGAGTACTTCCTGACGGATGCGACGCCGCGCGTCTTTGTCTGCCGGCCGCAGGTCCGGGCGTTGGCAAATGAACTTGCCGAAAAGACAGGGGTAAGCCATGTCCTTGAACTCGACGACGAGGGCGGTGGGGATTTGACAATGCGGGTGGCGGGCGCGCCCGATCAGTTTTCAACAATTCACCGCGACGGCGACGACCTGGCCGCCATTCTCTACACCTCCGGGACCACCGGGCGCTCCAAGGGAGCAATGCTCTCCCACCGCAATCTCGCCATCAATGCCCAGGTGCTGCACAAATATTGGGGCTTCCAGCCGGGCGACGCGCTTTTGCACATGCTCCCGATATTCCACGTCCACGGCCTCTTCGTTGCGATCCACACCTCGCTTTTGAACGGCAGCCCCATTTTTTTCGAACCTAAATTTGACGTCAAGCGCGCCCTGACGCTGCTGCCGAAGGCCACGGTATTCATGGGGGTGCCGACCTATTACACGCGCCTGCTGGCCGATCCCGGCTTTACCCGCAAGCTGTGTTCCGGGATGCGTCTTTTCATCTCCGGCTCGGCGCCGCTTTTACTGGAAACATTCCAGGAATTTCAGAAAAGAATCGGCCAGACGATTCTCGAGCGCTACGGCATGACCGAGGGCAACATGTTTACCTCCAATCCCTACCAGGGCGAGCGACGGGGAGGTACGGTCGGCTTTCCGCTTCCGGAGGTGTCGCTCAGGATCGTTGATGAAGAAAATCGGCCTGTGGCAACGGACGAGGTCGGCAGCATCCAGGTGAAGGGTAAAAGCATCTTTCTCGGCTACTGGAAGATGCCGGAAAAGACCAAAGAGGAATTCACCGCGGACGGCTTCTTCAAAACCGGCGATCTGGGGAAAATTGACAAAGACGGCTACATCTCCATCAGCGGTCGCGCCAAGGACCTCGTCATCAGCGGCGGTCTCAACATTTATCCGAAAGAGATCGAGGAGATGATCGACATGCTCCCCGGGGTGACGGAATCGGCGGTAATCGGCGTGCCCCATGCCGATTTCGGGGAGGCCGTAGTCGCCGTAGTCATCCGCCAGAACAACGAAACGGGACTAGCGCTTACCGAAGCGGGAATTATTGCGTCCCTCAAGGGCGAGCTGGCCGGATTCAAGGTTCCCAAGCGCGTCTATTTCCTCGACGCCCTGCCACGCAACGCCATGGGCAAGATCCAGAAAAAAGCCCTTCGGGAAATTTATAGTTAGGGGGTCAGGTCTCCAAATTTAGCGTTTTTGCGGAAATGTCCGAATTTCATTTCTGACTGCCGGCATCGATCAGCACCAAGTCCTTGATGCGCGCTGGGGAGCGGAAATCGGCAAGCGCCTCGGGGATATTTTCCAGCGGATATATGTTGGTGATAATCGCCTCCGAGTCGATCGAACCGTCTTGCAGCATCTCGATTGCGACGGCGAATTCGTCTATATAGGTCATCGCCCCGGCTATCAGCAGCTCTTTGCGGGCAATGAGCGCCGTTGAGACCGGCGAATCCCTTTCCGGCAGACCCGTCAGCAGAATCCGGGCGCCGGGGGCGGCAAGCCCGATGACCTGGTTGAGGGCGGCGGGGGAACCGCTCGTTTCATAAATTACGGTGAATTTTTCCCCTTCCTCCTCCAAAAGCGGCAGCGAACTGATCGTCTTTTCGGCGCCCAGCCTCCGGGCCGCGGCGAGACGTCCCTCGGAATGATTGAACGCCGTTACTTTAGCCCCTTTCAGAACAGCCAACTGAACGTACAGAAGACCGATCGCGCCCGTCCCGTAAACGAGCACCCGCTCTGCGGCCGAGGGCGTCATTTTCGCGATTCCATGCAGAGCCACCGAGAGCGGTTCGGTCAAGGCCGCCCTTTCCCAGGAGAGGCCTTCCGGCAGTTTCCAGACGTATCTGCTCGGGGCAGTTGCGTATTGGGCAAAAACACCGTCCACATCCAGCCCCAGCCTGATCCGGTTCGGGCAGATGTTTCCCCGCCCCTGCCGGCATGTCTCGCATTTTCCGCAGGCAAAATTGGGCTGAATCGCCACCATGTCGCCGACGCTGCTCCCCTCTGCGCCCGGGCCGAGGGCGACAATCCGGCCTACCCCTTCATGCCCCGCCACGACGGGGAAATTCCCCTTCAAGTCCCCCTTGTATTTTGCATAGTCTGTCCCGCAGATCCCCGCCCCGACAATGCGCACCAGAACTTCGCCCCCGCGGGGGGTGGGAATGGGGACGTCGAGGATTTCAATTCTGCCTGGTTCCAGGAGGACGGCTGCTTTCATGGTTGTTTGATCCTGCCTGTTTCGGGAAGGGGTTCCTCAACCAGCGCGAATGCCGCCCGGAGGCCGAGCAGATAGCTCTGGACGCCGAAGCCGGCAATCTGTCCCTTTGCCAGCGGCGCTATCACGGAAAAATGGCGGAACTCTTCCCGCGCGTGGATATTGGACATATGCACCTCCACAATCGGGATTTGCAGAATGGCTAACGCATCCCTCAGCGCATAGCTGTAATGGGTCCAGGCGCCGGCGTTGATCAGAACCGCGTCAAACTTTCCCTGATGGATCTGATGGATTTTTTCGCAGAACTTAGCCTCCGAATTTGTCTGGAACATCTCAACGCCGCACCCCAGTTCCGCGCCGAGTTCCTCCAGCCGCCGGTTGATGTCGGCAAGGGTGGAATCCCCGTAGTGGGTTTGTTCCCTCATCCCGCACATATTGAGGTTAACCCCGTGCAAGACAATAATTTTTTTCATGTTTCACCTCTGTTTTACATTAAAATACACTTCAGGTTCCTTCCCCGCTTTGCTTGCGCCGGGCCTGATGGTTTATATCGTACATTGATGAGGAAATCCATACCCTTTTGGATTATGCAGGTTTATCCGGAAGCCGATGAAAATTATTCATTGCCGGTGTAACCCTTGAAGCGGCAGAAATGGCCCGGGCAGGCACTTTTTTTAAAGGTCCCGTTGTGCCTCCGTTCCGATTGTGATAAAGCCGCTCCGTAAAGTACAAGCGTATAGGAGAAACGAAGGGGCGAAGAGAGGGTGAAGGAACTTTGGCAGGGGGATGCTTGAATGCTTTGCGGGGAATTGTTTGATGAAATCTGCTGCGGCCTTTAACAAGACCGGCAATCCGCTCGGGGTGTTCGACTCCGGCGTCGGGGGACTGACGGTTGTCCGCGCCTTGCTGGAGCGCCTCCCTTTTGAGAAAATCATCTATTTCGGGGACACCGCCCGTGTCCCCTACGGCGTCAAATCGGCGGAGACCATTATCGGTTACGCCCGGCAGATTACCGGATTCCTGCTTGCCAGGGACGTAAAACTGCTGATCGTCGCCTGCAACACCATGTCCGCGGTCGCGTATGAGGCAATCAGCGAACTCTCTGCCGTTCCCGTTCTCGACGTCATCCAGGCCGGCGCGGGGATGGCCTGTGCAGCCACGAAAACAAAAAGAGTCGGGGTAATCGGCACCCCGGCAACGATCGGAAGCGATGCCTACACCCGGGCAATACACAGACGCGATCATGAAATTAGCGTATTTTCAAAGGCCTGTCCGCTCTTTGTGCCCCTCGTCGAAGAGGGTTGGCTCGACCATCCGGCAACCATCCTGATCGCCCGGGAATACCTCGCTTCGGTTCTCGCCCGGCAGATAGACACCCTTGTCCTCGGCTGCACCCATTATCCACTGCTGAAGCCGCTGCTCCAGGAAACGGCGGGACCCGAAATCATGCTTGTTGATTCGGCGATCGCGGTCGCGGAAGTGGCCGCCCGTCTTCTTAAGGAAAAGGGGCTGGAAGCACCCCCTCGGGAAAATCCCGAACATCGTTTTTTCGTAACCGACGCCCCGTACCGTTTTCAGCAGACTGGTGAAAGCTTCCTGAAACGGCCGCTGGCGCCGCTGGAAATAGTCAGATGGTAGGTTCCCGAAATCGGGAAGAAAAAATTGTCAGAAAGGCGCTATGAAGCTTGTAAAGAAGCATGAATTCGGCAAGGTGCGGGGCTGGGAGTTCGGATGGTCGCCCCTGGGCCATCCCCTGATGACGGTAAGCAGCTACCGGATCGGACCGGTACTGATAGACACCGCCTTGTCCCATATGCGGCCCGCGGTGCTGGAGATGGTTAAGCAAGAAGGAATCAAAACCGTTCTTCTGACCCACTGTCACGAGGATCACAGCGGCAACGCCCGGCCCATCAAAGACACCTTCGGCATACCCATTTACGGGGCGCAACTTACGGCAGAGAAGCTCTCCCGGCCCTCCCGGATTTTGCCTTACCAGCACCTGGTGTGGGGCGCCGCCCCTCCCGTCGAGCTCAAAATCTTGCCGGATGTCTGGGAGGAATTCGGCCTGCGTTTGTTGCCCATCCCCACGCCCGGTCATTCCCGGGACCATATCGCCTATCTGGCGCCCGATGAGGGCTGGCTTTTCTCCGGCGATCTTTACCTCTCCAGCCATATAAAATATTTTCGCGCCGACGAACGCATCAAGGAGCAGATCGAGTCCCTGAGGAAGGCGCTTACCCTGGATTTCGACGCGCTTTTCTGCGCGCATCACCCCAAACCGAAAAATGGCAAGGACTTCCTTGGCAAAAAATTGCAGTACCTTGAGGATTTATACGGGAGAATAGCCGGGCTGGCGCTGCAGGGGATGGACTCCTCCCGGATCATGAAAACCCTGCCTCTTAAGGAAGCCTGGGGAATAAAACTGCTGTGTCTGGGCAATGTGAGCATGGAAAACCTGGTGCGCTCCGTGATCAGTTCCCTGAAGCAAACAGGGGCAGCGCTGTAAACAACGCTACTGTGCGGAAAGACCGGCTGCAGGCGGAAGACTTCCCGGAGAAATTGGAAAGATGACAAGCATTCTTGACCGCGTCTATGCGAAACATTCCAATCGGCGCCTTTTTTTCAAGGATGGATGGGGCGACTTGCCGCGCCTGCGGGAACTGATGCAAAAAGGCGATGACAATGGCGCGCCCCGGCCCATAGATGTTGTCTGGGAAAAGACGCTGGAGACGAAGGAGGCTGTCCTGCGGCAGGGTGCATTTCTCTCCCCATACAACGCGCTGCCGCTTCCCGAGGCAAGCAAAAAGGCCTTTTTTGAACTGGCGCTTCCCTCGGATGCATCCCCGGAAACACCGATCTGCCTTCATTTGGCCGCTACCGGCGACGAGGGTTTTTCCCGACGCCGCGCGCTTTTTGCCTTGCCGCTCTTAAAATCCGGGATCGGTTCGCTGATCCTGGAAAATCCCTATTACGGAAAACGCCGACCGGCTGGACAGCAGAAAAAGATGCTTAATCATTTCAGCGACCTGGTGACAATGGGCGGGGCCGCCGCCGAGGAGGGGCGCTCCCTGCTTTGTTGGCTGCGGGAAGAGGGATACAAAAAACTGGGCGTTTGCGGTATCAGCATGGGGGGCAGCATCGCCGCCAGGGTAGCGGTGCTGGAGGAATCGCCGGTCGCCGTAATCGGCTGCCTTACCGCCCATTCGGCCAGCGTTGTTTTCACGGAAGGGGTGTTGAGCCGTTATCTTGCCTGGGACGTCCTGAACAGGGAACTGGGCGAAGGTGAAAAGGCTATCGAATTTATGAGGGAAATGCTTGATCTTACAAATCTTACAAGGTTTCCCGCTCCCCGCAAACCGGAAGCCGCATATCTTGTTGCAGCCAAAATGGATGCCTACGTGCCGCGAGCGTCGGCCGCCCTGCTTCACTCCCACTGGCCGGGAGCAACAATAAAATGGATTCGCACCGGCCATGTCGGGGCGTTTCTCTTTCATCGTCGTCATTTTCTGGCGGCGATCAGCAATGCCCTGGCCCACCTGTAGAGCAATTATCCCGGCAAGAGAAACCGACAAAGTACTGTTATGCTGTCTTTCTGCTGGCAAAAAACGACGCCGCTCCTTCTGCCAAGCGGCGGCCTATCCACCCGCTCGGCATTCGGCTAAAAGAACCGAGCCTCGGCCCACTTTCTGCCCGCTTCGTCTTTTGAGGACAATTTCGGCTCCCCCTGAAGGGGCCAGGCGATAGCCAGGGTGGGGTCGTTCCAGATGATGGCGCGCTCGTACTGGGGCGCCCAGTAATCAGTTGTTTTATAAAGAAATTCGGCAACATCGGATAAAACCAAAAATCCGTGGGCAAAACCCTCCGGAATCCAGAGCAGCCGTTTGTTTTCGGCGGTGAGAATAACCGCCTCCCACTTCCCGAAGGTCGGCGAATTTTTCCGGATATCAACGGCGACGTCATAAACCTCGCCGATAATAACCCGGATCAGTTTGCCCTGGGGCTGTTTTTCCTGATAGTGCAGCCCCCGCAGGACGTTATGGTTCGAGCGGGAATGGTTGTCCTGGACAAAAGTCGTCTTGAGTCCCGTCTTTTCCTCCCAGACGCGCTGGTTGAAGCTCTCGTAGAAAAATCCCCGTTCATCTCCGAAAACATGCGGTTCGATAATTAGCAGCCCCGGAATGCCGGTCTGAACAACGTCCATCTCTTCCTCCCCTGAAGTATTGCTTTCGCTGGAGGTATAGGGGCGCTTTTTTTGCTTGTCAAGAAATATTTCCCATAGTAGAGAGCTCCCCCCGTTTCATCTTACGGGAAATTTTCAAAATGCCAAGCAAGGAGCGATAAATAATGAATGAATTACCTGAAAATATCCTGACGATGATCAACGAAATTGCCGGCGGCTTTGAGAAGTTAATGGGCCTTCGTTTCGTCAAGGCCACCCCGGAAGAGTACGTTGCCGAATTGGATGTTGATGAGCGACACCTTCAGCCGTACGGGATAGTGCACGGCGGCGTGTACTCCGCCACAATCGAGACTTTATGCAGCCTGGGAGCGGCGCTGAGCGTTTATTCCGAGGGGAAAAGCGCGGTTGGGCTGGATAATTCCACCTCTTTCCTGCGAGCGGTGCGCTCGGGAACCATTCGCTGCACTGCCCGGCCCGTCTTTGCGGGAAAACGCTCACAGGTTTGGGAGGGGCAGGTAACGGATGATCGCGAACGGCTGATCGCGACCGGCCGCGTGCGTTTGGTAATCCTTGAACAGGGTTCCGAGGCGGACGGCATAACCGTCGGCTTGAATCGCTAAATTATCCATTCCCGAGGGGACGGCCCTCCCCGCAGGACAAATCCTGGCAATATTCGACTCATTACCGTTTTTCATGGAACAGCGGTCTTAAAAAATGGCTAAATAACCAGATGGCCTTGGCGAAATAACCATTATCTCTTCCCCTCGCAGAGCCAATTTTTTGTTCTGCGCCCCCGGGGCTTCATTATTGCTGGAGTTTACGTTTTCTTCAACGATGGTATGTTAATTGCATTTTGCCGTTGACAGCTCGTGTGAAAATGCTATTTTTAGACGGCGAATCGGGAAAAGCTATGGGCAGGAAACGAATTCTTATCGTCGATGACGATGCCTTGATCCTCCAGGGATTGGCAAAGGTCATCAAGAAAGATGCGACGGAGGCGGGCGCCGAGGTAGCCACGGCGGAAACGGGTGAGGGCGCCCTTGCGGAAATTAACTCTTCGCCCTGCCATCTGTGTTTCCTCGACATTTTCCTGCCGGACACTGACGGCACGGAAGTGTTGAAAAAAATCAGGGCTGTCTCCCCCACGACGAAGGTGGTCATGATGAGCGCGGGGATCATCAGCGACGACATGAGGGAAAACATTGAGAAGAATGCCTACATGTTCGTTCCCAAACCCTTCGACCTCATGCAGATAAGAATGCTTGTGAAACGAATCATCGAAGAACAGTAGTTCTTAATAATTTTATATACTTAAGAAAGAAGATTATGGCAAAGGTCTTGGCGGTAAATATCAGTTCGGAAAAAGGCGTCCGCAAACATCCCGTCCCCTCCTGTGAACTGCTTATCGATCACGGCATCATAGGCGACGCGCATGCCGGCAAATGGCATCGGCAGGTAAGCCTGCTTGCCCGGGAAAGCATCGATAAGCTCCAGGCAAAGCTGACTAAGATGCAGCTCCAACCAGGCGATTTCGCAGAAAATATCACAACCGTGGGGATTGCGGTTATGAATCTCCCCATCGGGACGAGACTCCGGGTGGGAAGCGAAGTGGAGCTTGAGGTAACGCAAATTGGCAAGGAATGCCACATGGAGTGCGAGATCCGCAGGCTTGTCGGGGACTGCGTGATGCCGCGCGAGGGCATCTTCGCCATAGTTATTCGGGAAGGGACGATAAAGCCCGAAGATGAGATAGAAGTCATCGGCTAAAAACCAGGGGCAAAAAGTTGAACCGTGGCTGATGAAAGTGGGGCGCCCTCCCCGCCGGCCCCGGCTGGGGAGTCTCCTCCTCCCTTCCCTCCGGGGCCTTTTCCAAGCTTGTGATTAACGGAGATTAGGGAACTTCTTATAACTCGCGGGGGATGTACCGGGGGTGCGCCTCTTTTTCACTGCCCCAGTCCAAGCCGAATTTCTTGAGTTGATATCTAAACGAATCGTAACTGATATTCAAAAGCCTGGCGGCCTTCGCCTTGTTGTGCGCCGTCATTTCAAGCGCTTGCACAATCAGGTCTTTTTCCACCTCATCAAGGGAGATCCCCGCCGCCGGCAAAAGGAATTTCTCTTCCCGTTGGCTTGTCTCGGGATATGCCCAACCGATGATTTCCACGGGCAGGTGTTCAGGCATGATGAGCTTCATGTTATGAAACACCACTATTCCCCGCACGACGTTTTTGAGTTCCCTGACATTTCCCGGCCACCCATACGCCAGCATCAATTTCTCGGCCTCGGGAGAAAACCCCTCAACGCCCTTTTTGTACTCCTTCGCGAAGGAGGCAAGAAAATTGTTGGCCAAAACAAGGATATCCGCCCGTCTGTCCGGATCCCGCAGGGGAGGCACGTTCAAGGCAAAGGCGTTGAGACGGTAGAAGAGATCCATCCGGAACTCGCCCTTTTCCACCGCTCCGGACAAATCCCTGTTGGTCGTGGCGACGACGGTCACGTCGAAGGGTCTCTCTTCCCGCCCGCCGATTCTTCTTACCACTCTCTCCTCCAGGGCGCGCAGGAGCTTGCTCTGCAGGCTCAACTTCATCTCGCCCAGTTCATCCAGCAGCAGTGTGCCCCCGTCGGCCTCTTCAAAAAGCCCCTTCTTGCTTTTTTTGGCGTCGGTAAAGGCGCCCTTCTCGTAGCCGAAAAGCTCGCTCTCCAGGAGGGTATCCGGCAGGGCGCTGCAATTGACTGGAATAAAGGGGCTGGCGGAGCTGATAGCCTGTCCGTGCATCATTCCGTGGATATTGCGCGCTATGACCTCCTTGCCGACGCCGCTTTCCCCGGTTATCAGGATGCTGGAGACATGCGCCTCGGCTATCCTTTCCACCTTCGCCTTCAACTCTTTTTTTGCCTTGGAAAAACCCCAAAAATCGTTCTCAAAAAATGATGAACTGATTTTTCTGAGATATTCGACCTCTTTTTTGAGCTTGACGTTTTCCATTGCATTCCGGATGACGATCTTGACCTCATCGACGTTGAACGGTTTGGTAAGGTAATCCCAGGCGCCGATCTTCATGGCCCTCACCGCGGTCTCCGCCGAATCGTCGGCAGTCAGCATAATGACTTCCATCGCAACCGCTTCACCTTTCAGAACCTGAAGCGCCTCCACGCCGTTTTGCCCCGGCAGGTTGACATCGAGCAGAACGACATCCGGCGACCACTCGACGATGCTTTCGACGAGTTTTGCATCACCGGCATTGGTGCGCACCTCGTAGCCCTCACGTTTCAGGGTTCGGGCAAGCATTGCCAGAATCAGCTCGTCATCATCAACGAGATAAATACGTCCATGGTTCTTCATACTGATCTCTCTACTTGCTTTCCGACGGGCAAGGCAACTGTGAACGTAACCCCATCAGGAACATTATTGTGAACCTCAATTACGCCGCCATGTTCTTCGACAATCCGTTTGGAAACGGCCAATCCCAGACCAGTCCCGGAGCCCTTCCCCTTGGTTGTGAAGAAGGGCAGGAATATCCTCGCCATCAATTCGGCAGGAATGCCTTTTCCCGTATTGCTGATCCCGATGGAAACGGTCTTTTTCTGCGTGTCCTGCCCTGTTGTTATCCTTATGGTTCCTCCCTCCGGGACGGCGTCGGCAGCGTTCAGCAAAAGATTGAGAAAAACCTGCTGCAGTTGCTGGGGATCGCCCATAATTTCCGGCAGGGACTCAGCAAATTCCTTGATTATCTGCTTGCGCGGATTGCCGGAGACGAACGACGGGTGCTTCATAATGAAATATACCTGCTGCTCGAGGAGTTTATTGACAGCGACGCTGGTCGGCTGGGCTGCCGCCGGCCGGGCATAATTGAGAAGATTCTTCATCAGCAGCTCGATATGTCGTATCTGCTCGACCACCTTTTCGAGCGCCTCGCGGTCCTGCGGCTCCAGCGTCAGTTCCGACAACAACACCTCGATCGTCACCTTCATCCCGGCAAGAGGGTTCCGGATTTCATGGGCAAGCCCCGCCGACATCTCCCCGCAGACCCGCAATTGCTCCGTCCGCTGCATGACAAGCATCTGCTTTTTCAGGGATGACGCCATTTCGTTAAACGATTCGGCCACTTCCCCAAATTCATCCTTCAGTCCTTCAATTCGATGTTCCAAATCTCCGCCCTTGAGCCTGCGAGTGGCGTCCAGCAGGCTGTTGACGGGTCTGGTCAGCCCGCGGATCAGGAAAAAGGCCAACCCCACGGCAAAAAACGGGCCTATAGTAAGCAGCACGAACAGGGTGAACTTTCGCTGGTTTATCCTCCGAAGAACATTCCGCTCCTGCTTCTCCAGATTGATGCTGGTGACCTTGATCATGTTCTCGGTTGTCCCTATTAGTTTATCCCCCAAGGTCAGCGCCGCATCCGCCCGCTGTCCTGCGAGCGGCGAGAGGGGATCGGCGGCAAAAACATTAAGCGTCGCGGCATTGTAGGTTAGAATTTCCTCTTTCAAAGCGATCATCTTCCCGTAGGTGGGTGTGTGAGTAGAGGCATGACAGAGGACGCACCTCTCGACAATTTCCACCATGCCGGCCGCACCCGACAAATTCTCCGGCACCAAGCATTTGCCCCGGAGAATGATCTTTTCCTGGTTTTTCTTGATGCTCAAAAGGAGGTTATTCCTAAGAACCATCGTTTGGTACATCCGGGTAATGCGATGCAGATCGTAGCTGATCGCTTCCGTGGTCCTGAAGATGTAGAGCCCGCCGAATAAAAACATCAGGGCAAGGATGGAAAGACCCAAAATAATCTTTTTTTTCATCGCAGTGTTCTACCGCCGTTCTCTTGGGATGCCGGAATCGGACTTGGCCATTTGCCGCTTTGCCGGGGATATCACGAGGCCAAAAGCTCCGGGATGCCGGTCTGAATAACGTTCCGCTACTCTTTCTCCCCGAAGATCCTTTCCAGATAGTCGCGATAACTTGAGCGCGGGGTATCGTCGATAACTTTACGCATCTCTGCCCTGTCCACGAAACCCTTGCGAAAGGCGATCTCTTCGAGGCAGGCGATCTTCAGCCCCTGCCTGGCCTCCAGCGTGCCGATGAAATGGCTCGCCTCCAGCAGGCTGGCGTGGGTGCCCGTATCGAGCCAGGCGATGCCCCTGCCGAGGGGCACAACTTGCAGCTTTCCGCGTCGCAGGTACTCCATGTTGACATCCGTTATCTCCAGCTCCCCGCGCGCCGAGGGGTTCAACGCTTTGGCGATTCCGGTTATCTGTTCGTCGTAAAGGTAAAGCCCTGGCACCGCGTAGGAGGACTTGGGAGCAACCGGCTTTTCTTCGATGCTCACGGCCTTTCCCGTTCCGTCAAACTCGACAACCCCGTAGCGCTCCGGGTCGTTTACATAATATCCAAAGACCGTGGCGCCAGCAGTAAATCCCCCGATGATCGCATCGAGCCCCATCTTCCCGTAGAAGATATTGTCGCCCAGGATCAGACAAACGGGCCCCCGCGCGATGAACTCCTCGCCGACGATAAAGGCCTGGGCAATCCCCTGCGGCCGGGGCTGCACCTTGTAGGCAATCCTGAGCCCCCAGCGCGAGCCATCGCCGAGGAGGGCCTCGAAGCGTGGGGTGTCCTGCGGCGTCGAAACAATCAGGATATCCCTGATGCCGGCGATCATCAGCGTCGCCAGTGGATAGTAGATCATCGGCTTGTCATATACCGGCTGCAATTGTTTGCTCGCCACCATGTTCAGCGGGTAGAGCCTGCTCCCCGAACCCCCCGCAAGGACAATGCCCTTTTGAATACCCGACATAGCTTGTTCTCCATAAACTTTCGTAAAAACCCGGTAAGACTCACATAACGGAAAGACGTCGCGCAAGGGATTTATTTAAAAATATCGGCAATCATCTGCTGGATATTTTCGGCGGCGGCGCGGCGCTCCGGCGCCTCCCGGATCGGCCGCCCGACCACAATGTAATCGGCGCCATTGAGAAATGCCTCTTTTACCCCGACCGTCCTTTTCTGGTCATCAACATTCGCGACCGGTCTGATTCCCGGCGCTACTACCAGCAGTTTTTCGCCGAGTTCCCACCGGATTTGCGCCGCCTCAAGACCGGAGGAGATCACGCCGTCGCAGCCGACAGTCAGGGCGCGTCTGGCCCGGGAAAGCACCAGTTCCTCAACATTGCACGCAAACCCCAGGTCCTTCAGATCGCCTGCATCGAGACTGGTCAGCGCTGTCACCGCCAGAATCTTCAGGTTTTTTTTAGCGGCGGCCGCCGCTTCCATAATTTTGTCGTTGCCGTGAACCGTTACAAACTGCACGTCGCGCTCCGTAAGCTGGCTTACCGCCGATTTGACCGTCTGCGGGACGTCAAAAAACTTCAAATCCACAAAGACCTTTTTCCCCCGCTCGCGAAGCCAGTCGGAGAGCTCAAAATAGCCGCCCGCCATGAACATCTGGAGCCCCAGCTTATAAAACACGACGGAATCGCCCAGTTCGGCGACCAGCGCCTTGGCCTCGGCAACCGAGGAAACATCCATCGCAAAGATCAGCCGCTCCCGCGGCAGGATATCTTTCTCAGACAAAAATGAATCTTTTTCTTCCGTTTTATCCATCATTCACCCTTTTAAACATCGCCTGTTATTGAGCTATTGCCAATCCGGAACATTTGCGAAATCGCTTATCATTTTAGTATCATGTCTCAATTGCTGCGATGGGTTCTAACATATACTGCGAGCATCTGCAACGGTTATGAAGACAGCACCGCAGCCTTGATTCGCCTTATGGCTGCCCGAATCTTCCTGGTCCGGTCGCCCTTGCGGCTCCCTTCGTCATTTTTCAGGAAGAACGAGATGGTTGATGCGCTGGTCTGAAAAACATCCCGCAGCACGGCCTTTGTCTTCAACCGGCGGTCCCGGACCAGCGCCAGCTTTCCGTAGCCGTTGGCATCGGCCTCGTTAAAGCCGAAGTCGTCAACAATGAGAACCGACCGGAACCTGCCCGACAACTGCGCCGCCAGCAGCTCCCAAAAACGGCGCTCCGCCTTCCAGAAACCCAGATCTGCGGAATTGGCGACGATAAAGGAACTGAACCGCGCCTCCTTTTCCGATTTGCCCGGGAACGTCTCCCGCCCCCTTGCAGCGGCTGTAACCATCTGTTTTGATTCTGGCTGTGATGCGGCATTGCTTTCGGCCTTTGTTGCCGTTATGCCCCACTTTCGCAGATATCGGATAATTGCGCCGGTCGCCTCGGCGTAATGGTCAGTCGCGATCACGACGGCAGTATTACGATCGGCATACAGATTTTCGAGCAGCGGCCGCCAGAGAAGATCCATCCGGGAGTGGTCGAGATACATGGTTACAAAACGCTGCGCCGCCTCTTCAACTGAAGAACATGAAACTTCGTTTTTGGCGCCGGGCGCCCGGTGGGAAAGATGGAGCGAAGCGATCCTGTCTGCTATAACCCGCGCATAGCCGATTGTTGTCCGGCTCCCCTCCGCCCAGGTCGGAAAAATGATCTTCTCCCAGAAAATGTTTGCATCCGTAACGCCGAAGGCAGCCAGACCGCTTGCTGCAAGAGCGCTGGCAAGATTTTCCGGACGTCCGAAATCGGGCGCTTCGCTGCTCAGAGTGCCTGAGTAGTCAAAGATAACAAGTATTGGGGATGGAAGTTGTGCCATTTATCACTTTCCAGTCTTGAATTGTCCACCCTCAAATAGACTAAGCCCCGCCTGTTCCCCGCCAAAATGGATAGCCAGCCAGATCGTATCCTGCCCGGGATCGGTCCTTTCCACGCGGTGGCGCACGTGCCCGGGGATGAGGAGACAATCACCCGGAGCAAGCGCGATCTTTTGGCCGTCGGCAAAAGAAAGTTCCGCCGTTCCCGCAAGCAGCAGAACCCACTCATTTTCCTGCTGATTGTACCAGAAACCCTCCGGCGATGCTTCGCCATGGGAGATAATCCGCTCGATCCGCAAGTTTTCCGCCCGCAGAATGTCCTGAAATGCCTCCTTTGTTCGCTCCGAGGGAATTTCGTCAAAAAGATTAATGACTTTAATCATGCCTTCATCCTCAATAAATGCGCCCCGGGTCAGTTCACTGTCCTATTTTTAGTTGAATAGACCATTGCCGCCTTTTGTGCAACCGTGAAAAATCACGATCAGGGAAAGCAGCGCCGCAGCAAGGAAAAAGTCTTGACAATATTCCCCTCATCATATAGAAGAACCGCGGATTTACGATGTTTTAGTCCCCTGTGCCGGGAGGCGATCGGGGATTTTTTATGGGGACAGGTACACCATATGGGAATTGAAGAAACCGCCGCCGAGACTGCTGCGACATTCAATGAAGAGCGCCGGCGGCGGCAGGAGATCGAGCAGCGCCGCACCTTCGGGATCATCAGCCATCCCGACGCCGGGAAAACAACGCTGACCGAAAAACTGCTCCTCTTCGGCGGGGCGATCCAGTTGGCCGGGGCGGTGAAGGCCAGAAAGGCCGGACGTCACGCGACGAGCGACTGGATGACGATCGAAAAGGAGCGGGGAATCTCGGTTACAACCTCCGTGATGAAGTTTCACTACCGGAATTTTGAGATCAATCTCCTTGACACCCCCGGCCATCAGGATTTCTCCGAGGACACCTACCGCGTGCTTACCGCCGTGGATAGCGCGCTGATGGTCATCGATAGCGGCAAGGGGGTCGAGCCGCAGACGGAAAAGCTGATGGAGGTCTGCCGGATGCGCAACACGCCGATCATTACCTTCATCAACAAGCTCGACCGCGATGGACTGGCGCCAATGGATATCCTCTCCGACATCGAGGACAAACTCCAGATCGAGTGCGTCCCTCTTTCCTGGCCGATCGGGATGGGCAAGGACTTCAAGGGGGTTTACAACATCTACCGGCGCTCCCTCCACCTGTTTACCCCGGGGAAGGACAGCCGCAAGGAGGCGGGAATCACGATTACCGATCTGGACGATCCCCGGCTGGACGAACTGCTGGGGAGCTCAGCCGGGCGGCTCCGGGAGGATATCGAACTGATCGCCGGGGCTTCCAGCCCGTTTTCGATGGAGGAATACCTCAAGGGGAGCCAGACCCCGGTATTTTTCGGCAGCGCGATCAACAACTTCGGCGTGCGGGAGCTGCTTGACGCCTTTGTCGAAATGGCGCCGGCGCCCGGCCCCCGCCAGACGACAACCCGGCTTGTTTCACCCCTCGAGGAGACCTTTTCCGGCTTTGTCTTCAAGATTCAGGCGAATATGGATCTCGCCCACCGCGACCGGATCGCCTTTTTCCGCATCTGTTCGGGAAAGTTCACCCGCGGGATGAAGGTGATGCACCACCGGATCGGCCGCGAAATCGTCCTTGCCAACGCGACGATCTTCATGGCGCAGGATCGCACCAACGTCGAAGAGGCCTGGCCGGGGGACATCATCGGCATCCATAACCACGGCACGATTCAGACCGGCGACACCTTTACCGAAGGCGAAGTTATGCAGTTTACCGGCATCCCCAACTTTGCCCCGGAACATTTTCGGCGGGTGCTCGTCAGAAACTCGTTGAAGATCAAGCAGCTCCAGAAGGGGCTGACCCAGCTTTCCGAGGAGGGCGCCGTGCAGGTCTTCAAGCCGCTCGCGGGCAATGACTACATCCTCGGGGCAGTCGGCGTCCTCCAGTTCGACGTGACGATGGCCCGCCTCAAGACGGAATACGGGGTTGACGCCTCCTACGAAACGATCGACTACACAACGGCCCGCTGGGTGACCTGCGACGACAAAAAAATGCTTGCGGATTTTGAAAAGAAGAACCAGAACAACCTCACCCTCGACGCCGACGGCCACCTCACCTATCTGACCACGAGCGAATGGCGCCTCGGTTTTGTCAAGGAGGACTGGCCCGGAATAACATTCAATAAAACCCGCGAGCACAACTGAGCCATGAGGCTGCCGCCATTTTTTCCGGGCCGCCTCATCATTGCTTCTCTCTTTTACAACGGCGGCCCTATAAGGAAATAATCGTGATAGAATTGACAATCCCCGGTTTCGGCCAACGGAGATTGCTTCATCTCGTCTCTGATTACAACGGCACTCTCTGCGTTGACGGAGCGCTTATTGCCCAAGTAGCTGTAAAACTGAATATTCTGGACGCAATCTGCCCGCGCGGAGGAAATACATGACAATGAGCCAATTGCAAAACCATTTGTCATTCCCGAAAGCGCAGCTTAATGTCCATAATGTCTCTATCGGGAATATGGTTTTTTCAAGCAGTTAGAACCAGATTCCCGCTCAGAATCGTTGCGGGAATGACAAGAATGGGGAGTTTTGCAATTGCCTCCAATGATTGACTGGCAAAAAATCGCGCGTTGCGTTAACATCCCAAATCAGGATTATGATCAGCTCCGGAAAATGAGAATTATGGACCCCGGCATTGACAAAGGCGAATGGCATGATCGACTCCATGAAGCGTCATGAACTCTTTGTGCAAGAAGCACTGGCAAGGAATCTCCCCCCCGAAGCGTTAAGGGAACTGCTTGCGCATCACGACAAAAGGATCGAGTGGATGCAGCACGAAAGACTGGTTCATCTACTGGTAACACTGTTCGTTTGCCTGTTTGCCTTGCTTTCTCTCGGATATGCCCTGCTATACCCTTCCGTTTTGTGTTTCGTTCTTGCCGGGCTGCTGATTGTCCTGGCGGTTGCGTATCTGATTCATTACTACCGGCTCGAAAATGGAGTCCAGAAATGGTACCGACTATCCGATGACATCCGGAGACAATCCCGGCAGGGATGATCCGTCTCGGATGCTTAGGGGGTACCAAAAGACCCTCTCGGTGCAAATTACTGATTGCCCCCGACAGCAGCGCCGCGTCGCAGCCATCGGGATTTATAAAAAGCTTTTTAATATTCATGGTTGGAGGAAAAGCTGCTGAACATGAAGGCGCTGGCTGTTTTGGCAAACAAGGACAAAGAACCGAGGAGATGCCTGTCCTGCGGGACTACCGAGAACATGGGAAGAAAAAGATACTGCTCCGTTGAGTGCAGACAGAAGCTTCACCAACGGCTCGATATGCGCTGCGGCCTCTTGCAGGCGTTAAACACCCGCTACGCAACCTTTTACTTTTCCGAACATCTGATAATCATGGATATATTGCCCTGGGGACAGAGGGATATATACAGTTTTTTATACCCCCGTTCGGCAGGGAAAAGCCCCGGTGAGGATTTCGGCGTGATGGCCAATATTCTGGGAGAAACATGGTGGAAAGAGCAACAACGCACAAAAAAACGGCACTTCGCAACGCTCCACGTTCTCGATAACGCCGTCCGCAATCGTGTAACAATGCTGGATGTAAAACCGCATATCCGGCAAATGCCGGATATCAATCCCACGGCGCTGGTTTATCTGGATATTGATAAATCCAGCCTTAGTTCCGAAGAGCTGAACAAGATAGTAAGAAATGCCTACCGGCGGCAGGTCAAGATCCATCACCCGGATCTCGGCGGGGATGCGGAGATGTTTCGCAAAATATACAAAGCCTATGAGGAACTGCTCAATTGGGCCGACAACCCCAGCTTCATCAGCCGCCGCGGATTTCCGGACAAGTGGTTCTACGAAGGCGGCAAGGAACGCTGGTTCCAGCCGTCTTTCTTGACTAAAAGCGGACAATGACAACAGAATTTGCGATGAGAAATAGCTGGAAGGGGCGCAAGGCTTTATGGGTTTGAAGGCAGGGATCGATATCGGTTCCAATACGGCCAAGGCCGCAGTGATGGAAGACGGACGTCTTTTGGGAACCAACGTGATTGCGGCAGGCTATAACGCCGAGGCGGCGGGACGCAGGGTGCTTGATGAACTGCTCACTTCTCTTTCCCTGGCGCAGACGGATGTGGAGCGGATCATTGCGACCGGCTACGGCCGCAAGAGCGTGGCAATCGCGGACAAAATGGTAACGGAACTGATGTGCCATGCAACCGGGGCGCGTTTTCTCGATCCTTCGGTGCGCTCGCTGATCGATATCGGCGGCCAGGACAGCAAGGCCATCGTCATGGACGAAGAAGGCCGGATGATAAATTTCACGATGAACGACAAGTGCGCGGCGGGCACCGGCCGTTTTCTGGAGGTAATGGCGCGCGCCCTCGAGGCCAATCTGGATGAATTCGGCGCGCTCTCCCTGAACGCCGAAAAACCGGCGAAGATCAGCAGCACCTGCACCGTCTTTGCCGAATCGGAGGTAATCTCGCTGATCGCCAAGGGGGAAACTCGGGAAAACATTATTGCCGGCATCCATGAGGCCATCGCCTCCCGGGTGGCGGCAATGGCAACCCGGATCGGCATCAGGGCGCCGGTGATGATGACCGGCGGTGTTTCTCAAAATGCGGGGGTTGTCCAGGCGCTGGAAAAGGCGCTTGGCTATCCGCTGATAGTTTCTTCTTACGCCCAGTTGGCGGGGGCAATCGGTGCCGCCCTTTTGTAGAAAAATCAGGAGCAATCCTCAAGGAGGTTCATTTGAATAAAGCGGTGCGGGAAGTGGCGAAGAAAATTTTTCTGATCAGGCTGCCCATGCCTTTTCGGCTGACCCATGTCAACGTTTTTTTGTTCCCGGAAAAAAAGGGCTTCACGCTGATTGATACCGGCCCCAACCTGCCCGGGGTCCTGCCGGCGCTTGAGGAAGCGCTGTCCCAGACGGGGCTGACGCTTGAGGAATGTCGCAGGATTTTCATCACCCATTTTCACATGGATCACTGCGGTCTGGCGGGCCTCATCAAAGAACGTTCCGGGGCAAAGATCAGCCTCTCGGAAATTGACGCGCAGACGATTCGCACGTTTGCGCTGGACGACGGCCGCGTTTGGCGGATGGAGGCCTTCTGCAAAGAGCACGGCCTTGATAAAGCCACGATTGGGGAAATTGCCCGCACCTTCACCTCCTTTGAGCAGGCAACCCTGCCTTTTGTCGCCGACAGCCATCTGGAAGACGGCGAACAGCTTGTTGCCGGCGACCGGGAACTCAGAGTGGTCGCAACCCCGGGCCACAGCCGCGGTCATCTCTCGTTTTACCTGCCCGCGGAACGCGCCTTGCTCTCCGGGGACCACATCCTCCCGCATATCACGCCGAATCTGAGCCCTGATCTGATCGACTCCAAATTTCATCCGCTGGAGAGCTTTCTTGACTCCATGACCAAGGTGGAGAAACTGAAGATAGAGACCATCTGGCCCTCGCACGGGCGCCCCTTTACCAATCTCCGGGGAAGGATTGCCGACGTCCGCAAACATCACGCCGAAAGATCGCTGCTTGCCTTTCAGGCCCTCGATAAAGGCGCAAAAACGGCCAGACAGGTTTCCCGGTTTATCTTTGGCGACAATCTGCCCGTTTTTGACCGTCTGCTCGCCCTGAACGAAAGCTACGTTCATCTTGTCACGCTGGAAAAAAGGGGCTTGATCGGCAGAAGGAGTACCGGCGGGCTCTGTCTTTTTGAACATTTGCCAAAATAAAACGCTCATTCGGGCACGCCGTAGCAACGAAGAATCATTGTATGTCAAAAATTCATGCACGCATTTTATGAACATTAAACCGCGTTTGCAAGCAAAGGGCTACAAGCGGAATAACTTAGGGAGGTGAAGCCATGAAGGAGAGGAATACCGATTATTTTGCTGCCCTGTACGAGGTTGCCAAGGCGATCAATGGCTCTCTGGATACGAAGAAGGTTCTGGAGAAGATCGTGCAGAGCGTAGTTGCAGCAGTCGGGGTCAAGGCGGGCAACATCCGCCTTTTGGATGCGCGCAAAAAACAGCTTGTCCTGGGGGCGGCATACGGCCTTTCCCGGGAGTACATCCACAAGGGGCCGATTCTCCTCGAGGAGAGCGGCCTGGACCGCAAGGCGATAAAAGGAAAGATCACCTGGATAGAGGATGTCCAGGCGGACAAGGATTTCCAGTATGGGGAAAAGGCCAGGGCGGAGGGGATCAAGTCCGTGCTCGTCGTGCCGCTGCTGCTGGAGAAAAAGGCGATCGGCGTTTTGCGCGTCTATTCCGACCGGGTGCGAGAGTTCAATGAAGATGAACTCAAGTTTCTGAAGGCGGCGGCCAATCTCAGCGCGATCGCCATTGACAACGCCCGGATGCACGAGGTGCTCCAGACGCGCTGCGATCTGCTGGTGGAAAACAAATACCGGATTGACGACAACTAAAATAAAGAGGGAGGTTTTTATGATTCGTCTTGGCATAAACGGTTTTGGCCGGATTGGGCGCCAGGTTTTGAAGGCTGTTCTGGAGCGTTATCCCGACACCCTGCAGGTGGTTGCCGTAAACGATCTCTTCGATGTCGAAACAAACGCCCATCTGTTCAAATACGACACCAACTACGGCATTTACGCGGGGGAGGTTTCCACCGGAAAAGAGGCCCTGCTGATTAACGGCAAGAAAATCCAGAGCTTTGCCTTTCGCGATCCCGCCTCCATCCCGTGGGACGATGCGGGGGTAGATATCGTCATCGAGAGCACCGGGCTTTTCCTGACCGGGCCTAAGGCCTCGGCGCACCTTGAGGCCGGAGCCAAGAAGGTGATTATCAGCGCCCCGGCGAAGGAGGAGGATATCACGATTGTCATGGGGGTAAACCACAGGGATTACAAACCGCAGAAGCACCATATCGTCTCGAACGCCTCCTGCACAACGAACTGCCTGGCGCCCCCGGTGCTGGTTGTGCACAAGGCCTTCGGCATCGAAAAGGGGATGATGACGACGATTCACTCCTACACGAACGACCAGCGCATCCTGGATGCCCCGCACAAGGATCTGCGGCGGGCCCGCGCGGCGGCGGTGAACATCATCCCGACCACCACCGGTGCGGCCAGAGCACTGTCCCTCGTCATTCCGGAGCTGGCCGGCCGCTTTGACGGCTATTCGCTCCGGGTGCCGACGCCGACGGTATCGATCGTCGATTTCACCGCCGAGCTGAAGAAGAAGACCACAACGGAGGAACTCCGCGACGCGCTCCGCGCAGCGGCAAAAAAACAGCTCAAGGGAATCATGGACTGCGAAGAGCAGGGGCTGGTTTCGATGGACTTCAAGGGGAATTTCCACTCCTCGATCGTCGATGTCGAATTCACCCAGGTGCTCCGGGGCAATATGGCCAAAGTCGTTTCCTGGTACGACAACGAATGGGGCTACTCCTGCCGCGTGGCCGATTTGGCAAGTTACATGGGAGAAAAGGGGCTTGGATAAGAAAACGCAGGCAATCCGCATCCTTGTTGTCGATGACGACGCCGTGGCCTGTGAGTTTTTGCAGGAGGCTCTGCTCAGTTAACCTGGCCGGCGGCAACCATAAAGGTCTTCCGGGAAGGGTAGTTATTGGTCAGTTTTTCACGATCATCGCGATGGCCGCCGGGACAATTTCCAATACCGCCGGCAAAATTCCGGGCTGTTCGCCGTCAATATCGAACAGAACCTGTTCGTCGGAGGACAGGGTTACCCGCTTGCCGGTTGTAACGAAGACCTGGGGGATGCTTTTTATCTTTCCGTTGTAGAGCTTCGGCAAGCGCAGGAGAACAAGCGGCAGGCTCATGGCGCCTATAATCGTTACCTGAAAAAAGCCATCGTCCATGACTGCATCGGGTGCAACCAGCATCCCGCCGCCCTGGTAACGGCCGTTGGCAACGGCGATATGAAAGATGTCTTTTGTTAACTTTTTGCCGTCATCCACGCCGATCGTGACCGCCTTTTTTTTGTAAGAAAACAGCGTCAGCAGTGTCCCCCAGATAAAGGTGACAAAAGGGCCAAAGGCCTTGCTCGTGCGGTTTACCCGCTCGACGACCTCTCCTCCCATGCCGAAACTCGCGATATTGTGAAAATACCGGCTGGTTGTGCCGCCCTGATGATTGCGAAAGCGGATGCGTCCGAGGTCTATCGTTCTGGTAGAAGCGGTTTTTATCGCTTGCAGGGCGGCCCTTATTCCGGACACAGCGGGAAAGGTGCGGGCAAAATCGCAGCCGGTGCCGTTGGGAATGAACCCGAGGGAAACCCCCGTGCGAACTGGCGCGTCATCATCAAAAAAACCGTTGATAACCTCGTTGAGCGTACCGTCCCCGCCGACGCAGACGACAATGTTCGCTCCCTCGAGAAGACAAGCTCTTGTCAAGCAAGTGGCGTCGCCCGGTCCTCTGGTAAGGCAGGTTTGGAACGGACCCAGAATTTCCTCGGCCAGCCGGTTGATCCGCGGCCACTCCCTGCCCGTTTTTCCGTTTCCCGAATGGGGATTCACCACAAAGACGATTTTTCTGGAATTCAAGTCCAAATTCAGCGCTCCGAGGCCTTTTAAAGGGGATAGTGACCTTAATGGCCACAAATAAACGTAAACGGGTGCACCTATAACATAGATGTTGCCCCGATGGTAGTCATAAAGAGCTAAAAAAATTGCTTTCCCCATTTATTTTATGCTATTCCCGTGAAACTTTCAGGTCCATGATTCAGCGGGTTCTCCAAGTTTAAAAATTTTTCCATGAGGACGGGTAATATCCGATGACAAGTATTTCAAAAAAGTCGAGGCTGCTCTTTACGCTGCTGTTCTATCCTTTTCGGGCTTTTCTGAACCGGCTGGGGATCGGCCTGGACCTCGCCGGTAACGTCAATTCCTGCTATCGTGAAGAGTTCGACCGGCTTCCTCCCTCTGAAAAAGCGGTCATCCTGCCCCACTGCCTGACCGGGGATAAATGCCGCGCCCATTTCTCCAAAAATGAGGGCGTTCTCTGCATGAAGTGCGGAGATTGCCGCTGCGGCGAGATTCTCGCTTTGTGCAAGGAGAAAGGCTGGCAGTTCTACATCTCCCCCAGCACCAATTTTACGAAACGACTTACCGAAAGAAAGGATATCCGGGCGGCGATCGGCGCGGCCTGCGCCTACGAGATCGAACGGGGCATCAAATCAACAAGGATAACCGGCAGAGGCGTACATCTGAAAGGGCGGCGGCTTATCCCCCAGGTCATCGTGGCGGAGCGTTATGACTGTCTTCACAATGATATCGCTTGGGAAGAGCTGCGCAAGATGATCAGCTCCGGGAGGGACGGGGTTTGAAGGCAGAAAGGCAAGGCCGCGTCCAGCCAGTATCCGGGCGGGCAATTATCAAACAGGATCAGAAAAACTTCTTGCCGGGCGTGGCTGAGCCAAAGGGCAATCGGGTGATCGTGATCGGCGGGGGCGCGGGGGGAATGATGGCCGCCGGCCGGGCCGCAGAGCTGGGGGCAACGGTCGTCCTGCTCGAAAAAATGGAGGGGCTGGGCAAGAAAATCCTGATCAGCGGCAAGTCCCGCTGCAATCTGTCCAACGCCCGCAGCCTCGCTGAATTTCTGCCCATGTACGGCCCCAATGGCCGATTTTTACACGGAGCCTTTCACCGCTTTTTCCGGGATGACCTGCTTTCCTTCCTGGCTCGTTTCGGGGTCGCAACAAAGACCGAGCGGGGCGGGCGGATTTTCCCCGTTTCCGACGAGGCGGCGGATGTAGTAAGGGCCTTCCGGAGCTATCTGCAAGAGGGCAAGGTGGAGTTGCTCTTGAATTCCCCGGCAAGCAGGCTCGTTATCGGAAACGGCAAGCTTTCGGGGGTGCAAACGCGGAAGGGGTTTTTGTCGGCCCGGGCGGCAATCCTCGCGGCGGGCGGCGCCAGTTGGCAGGAAACAGGTTCGAACGGCGACGGTTTCCGGCTTGCGGCTGCGGTGGGACACAAGATCGTAAAGCCCAGGCCGGCCCTCGTCCCACTGATTGTCGCTGAAATTGAAAAGGCCAAGGCGATGCAGGGGGTGAGCCTAAAGAATGTCCGGCTTACCGCCTTTCGCGGAAAGATTGACCTTTTTTCCCCAGCCTTTGTCCCGCAGGAAGATGTGGGGCGCGGCCTGGAGCGAATACGGAAAAAAGGGGTGGTGATCGAAAGCCGAATGGGGGAGATGCTCTTTACCCATTTCGGGATAGGCGGACCGATCACGCTCTTGATGAGCCTTGCCGTGGTGGACGCCCTCGCGGAGGGTCCGGTCAGCGTCGCGATCGATCTCAAACCCGCCCTTTCCTTCGAGGAGCTGCGCGCCCGCCTGCAGCGGGATTTCGACGCGGGCGGCAAGCGAAGTTTTCGGAACCTGCTGCCGGGACTGCTCCCTCATAAGATGATCGAGCCGTTTATCCAAATGTGCAGCATCCCGGCGGAACGGACGGGAAGTCAGATCACGGCGCCGGAACGTGATCGGCTCCTCGCTTTGCTGAAGGGGCTCTGCTTTACCATCAAGGGGCCGCTGCCGCTGAACTCGGCGATTGTGACCGCAGGCGGCGTTTCTCTTGCCGAGATCGATCCGCGGACAATGGCCTCCCGGCTGGTGGGCGGCCTTTTCTTCTGCGGGGAGGTGATGGACATCGACGCCGATACCGGCGGCTACAACCTCCAGGCCGCCTTCTCCACCGGCCACCTCGCCGGGGAATCGGCGGCCGCCTTCGTACAGCGTCCGGAGGATGCCGCTGATCCTGAATAACAAATATTGCGGAAGATAAACAACAGGAGATTATTATGTCCACCTCATACCAGTCCCAATTAGTCCTGGACGGCGAATCACTGACCATCGAAGGAGTGCTTGCCGTTGCCAATAATCCCGCAATTCAGGTATCGATTGCCCCGGCGGCCTGGGATAACGTAAGGCGGGCGGCCCGGACTGTTCAGGATTTCGTGGCCCGCGGCGAAGTCGTTTACGGCATCACCAACGGAACGACCATGATGAACGCGATAGGGGTGCTGGTCACCTGCAGAGCCGAGCAGTTGACCCATATAGCGGGACTTGCCGGGGCGATGAGCCTGGAGGCCCTGCACGGCACCCCGCGCGCCTTCGATGCGCGCATCCACGCCGCCCGCCCCCATCCCCGTCAGGTGGAATGCGCCGCCTACATGCGCCAGCTTATCGAGGGATCCACCTTCACCAGACCCGACGACCCGCTCAACGTGCAGGACGCCTACACGCTGCGCTGCATTCCCCAGGTGCATGGCGCGATCATGGATGCAATCGCCTACGCCCGCTGGGTGATGAACATCGAGCTGAATTCCGCAACAGATAACCCTTTGATTTTCTTTGATGAAAACGAAAACGCCACCGTGCTTTCGGGCGGAAATTTCCACGGGGAGCCGCTGGCAATCTCGATGGATTACCTGGCTTTTGCCCTGGCCGAACTGGGGAACATCTCGGAACGGCGCATCGCGAGGCTGGTGGACGCGGACAGCAATAATCACATCCTTCCCCCATTTTTGATCAACGACGGAGGGGTTAACTCGGGGTTCATGCTGGTTCAGTACACCGCCGCCGCGCTCGCCTCCGAAAACAAGGTGCTGTCCCACCCGTCCAGCGTGGACACCATCCCGACCTCGGCCAATATCGAAGACCATGTCAGCATGGGGCCGGCAGCTGCGCGTCAGGCCCGCGAGATTGCGACGAACGTGGAAACAATCCTGGCCATAGAGCTGCTTTCCGCCGCGCAAGGCATCGATTTCAGGCGCAAGATTCTCGGTCCGGAAGCCAGAATGGGAAAAGGCACCGCCCCGGCCTACGAACTCATCCGCAGCCACATCCCGTTCCTCGAAAAAGATGAGGCGCTCTACCCGCACATCGAAACCATGCGCAAACTGGTGAGTGACGGAAGCCTGCTCAAACATGCAAACACCCACCCTGACAAGAAATAGAGAGCCGAATCGTAACGGGATAGTACTGCGGTAAAAAATACCAGTATCATGATGTTAAGCAGAAACAAGCTCTCATGCTGGCGATAAAGATTGCAGAGCTGCGTGATAAGAAGGGATTATCGCAACAGCAGTTGGCAAAGCTTATGGGAACCAGCCAGCAGGCAATTTCAAGGATCGAAAGCGGCGAGTATGAGGGCTTCACTCTCAAGACATTGGAAAAGATCGCTGGATCAACGGGAATGCGGGTAAAAATCGAGTTCGTCGCCGCATAATCCATCAGGCGGCAATTTATCATAAATTCTCTATCGTGCAAATAATCCGGTGGGGGCCGAACAGCACTTAATCCACATAATCCTTGTGCTTCCCTCAAGAAAGATTTTTTGTGGAAAGGTTGACTACCATACAATTCCCTCTTCAGTCAAAATCCTCAGAAAATTCCCTCCAAATACAAGTTGCAATTGGGGTAATCAACGGATATTACCGAGTTCGGGTTGAAAGATGGCATTTTGGGAGGAAGATCGGGATCGAAGCCTCCTTCCTGTAGTCCTCAAAAAGTCAACCTTGAGGAAAATGCTTGCTTTCGTTCGGAAATAGAGCGTATTGTTCTTTTAAAAAGGCGGGGATGACGATTTGAGGTCTACTTCCTGTAGTCAAGCGTCCGGTAATTTTGACAGATATCCACCCTTTAAAGTGCTATCGATAAGATTATTTTTCTTGACTTGGAGAGAAAACAGGACCATCTTTATACCATCGTCGGGTACTTTAGCAGGTTCGCAATGGATGTTAACCCTTGACGAGAGGGTGGTGCCATGAGGCGATTCTTGGCACCCCGTTATTGACCAGCAGAGGGCGAGGCGTTGTTTAGGTACCTTGAGTTATTATTTTATTTCAAGAAATATAGAAAGGAGGGAACTACCATGAAGAAATCTGTGATGCCATTGTTCTTATTGAGCGTCTTATCAATTTTTATTTTTGCCTCCCCATTGACGGTTTATGGACAACCTGTTGCCCTGAAGATTCCAGTTGAAAAAGGACCATTGAATATCATTAACAAGCATTTCAGTACCCAAACGACGACTTACAGTGACGGAATTGTTCTTGAACGTAGTATAATTAACGGCCCGCCGAAGCCACCTCCAGGGTACGAACGTGAGCGCGCTCACGTTTCATTGCCGAAAATCAGTGTGGAATCGATGGTCGGCTCATTGCCGCAGGTTCCCGCATTCAGATGGGTTTTTGGCTGCTCGGCAGTTTCAGGCGCAATGATCGCCGGGTATTATGACCGAACCGACTTTCCGAACATTTATAAAGGGCCTACGGATGATGGTATGATCCCTATAGTTGAAGATGCCGCTTGGGGAATCTGGCCAGATAGGGCTGGAGATACATATCCTGACAACCCGTTAATCGCCTCTCATTTCGGATTGGACGAAAGGAAAACCTACGGCTCAATAGATGATTATTGGTATTCTTATTTGAGCGGCAAAGACGATCCTTATATAACGGAACCTTGGTCCCAACATGCCTGGGGTGATGCGATCGGCGATTTCATGAAAACCAGCCAATCTGCTTACGGCAATGACGACGGATCAACCAGTTTCTATTCTTATAGTAGCTCAGCCACCCCGCTCAGCTGCAGCGCCATGGAAGGTTTTAGCATTGCCGACGAGGACGGGACTTACGGAAGAAAACTGTTTTATGAAGCGAAGGGATATACGGTTACAGATTGCTATGCCCAGGCGACGGACAATGCCAAACGCGGGGGCTTTTCATTTGCACAATTCAAGGCGGAAATCGATGCTGGACGGCCTGTGTTGCTAAATCTCCAGGGGCATTCGATCGTTGGCGTGGGTTATGATGATTCCACAAAAACGGTTTATATTCATGACACTTGGGACAATAACGACCATACGATGATTTGGGGTACCAGTTATTCGGGGATGAAACTCTTGAGCGTAAGCATCGTGAATCTTGCGGGAAATGTTATTAGGACACCTGATATCTCCGTTTCTCCCGGTTCATATAATTTTGTGAATATAAACATCGGCGACACTTCCACGAAAACCTTTACGGTCTCCAATACAGGATCGGCTGACCTCAGTATAGGAACCATCGCCATAGCAGACACATCAGAATTCAGTATCACTGGAGCTTGCTCCACGCCCATAGCCCCCTCGTCGAGTTGTACGTTTCAGGCCCAATTTTCCCCGCTTTCGGCCGGTGCAAAATCGGCTACGATAACTATCCAATCTAATGATCCCGATGAGAATCCTTTGAACATTTCTCTGACAGGAACGGGCGTCGACGGTACAGCCGTGGACCTTTTGGGCAGTTGGTCAAATGTTACGTGGACTGGCCCGAAAAGAGGTGTTTACACCGTTTCAGGCACGTTCACTGTCACCAACGCAAGTCAAATGAACTTCAGCAATGTCCAGGTTGATTTTTTTCTTTCCGATGATGGTTCATTGAGTGACAATGATTTATTGGTGAAGACATATAAATACAAGGTCTTAAGCGCAAATTCCAGTAAAGCGACCAGCATCCGATTCACGACAACTTCATCTCCGGCAGGAAGACATTTGATTGCCTTTATAGACTCTCTAAAAAGTATTGCTGAATCGGATGAGAGCAACAACTTAGTTGACACGAGTATTCCCTGATGTAGTCCTATCCTTTCAAAGGCAGGGTCCTTAGCCCTGCCTTTTTTTGTGTACATTTTTTACCTGTAATCTTTATCTTGTGTGGCCGTCTGGGACTGATGAGTAGTAGGTGAAGGAGGTAAAAAGCAATCTCTTTTTGGCTAAGCATTACGGGTACAAAGCTGCTACAAAAATTCATCCTCCTCAGTTACCGACTTCAATAAATAATGGTGGTTTCTTGCAAGGTGCTGGCCTAAGGGAGGGGGATTTCAGACTTTTTACGGACCGATCAATTTTGTTGTTTCTTCGACAGGATTCCGGCTTAAGGCGCTAATGGCAACATGAGGCAAGAGGCTTTCAATCCCGGCGGCAGAAGGATTTTATCTTGACACCACTCGGCGCTGCCTCCTATACTCCAGCCCGCAGGCTTTTGATCGAAATGGCAACAAACGGACGTGGCGGCGCGCCGCCGCCTACAAGAACAAAAATATTGGGAGGTTGGCGCCATGATCTCAAACGATTCCCTCGTAAAGGCGATGACGATCCGCATAGACGCCATCTTTGACGAGCTTCCTTCGCCCCCGGAGTTCTCGCCGGGAATCCGCCGGGCGCCCACCCGGCACTTTGATCTATCCCCGAAAGACACCGAACTCGCCCTGAAAAACGCCCTGCGCTATATACCGGAAAAGTGGCACGGGACGCTGGTCCCGGAGTTTCTGGAGGAGCTGACGACACGCGGGCGCATTTACGGCTATCGCTTCCGTCCTGCCGGGAAAATCACCGGACGGCCCGTCGGCGACTACAAGGGGCAGTGCCTCGAAGGCCGGGCCCTGCAGGTGATGATCGATAACAACCTCGACTTCGCTGTCGCCCTCTACCCTTACGAACTGGTGACCTATGGCGAAACCGGTCAGGTCTGCCAGAACTGGATGCAGTACCAGCTTGTCAAACGCTACCTTGAAGCGCTCACCCGCACGCAGACACTGGTTGTGGCCTCCGGCCATCCGGTCGGTCTTTTCGCTTCCCCCCCGGAAGCCCCGCGCGTCATCATCACCAACGCCCTGATGGTGGGCTGCTTTGACGATCAGGCCAACTGGCGCCGCGCGATGGCGCTGGGGGTGGCGAATTACGGGCAGATGACCGCCGGCGGCTGGATGTACATCGGACCCCAGGGAATCGTGCACGGCACATACAGCACGATCCTGAACGCCGGACGCGCCAAGCTCGGCATCCCGGAGGAGCGAAACCTCGCGGGGCGGCTCTTCGTAAGCTCGGGACTGGGCGGCATGAGCGGCGCCCAGGGGAAAGCCGTCGTTATCGCAGGCGGGGTCGGGGTTATTGCCGAGGTGGACTCCTCCCGCATCAAAACCCGCCTCGACCAGGGGTGGGTGGACGAGGTGACGGACAGCCCCGCCGGGGCCTTCGCCGCCGCGCGCGACTGGCAAAAAAAGGGTCAGGGGCGGGCGATTGCGTTTCACGGGAACATCGTTGACTTGCTCCAATACGCGGTTGGCAAAGACGTCGCGATAGACCTCTTGACGGATCAGACCTCCTGCCACGCCGTTTACGACGGGGGCTACTGCCCCGAGGGGATAAGCTTTGAGGAGCGCACGAAACTCCTTAACGACGACAGCGCCGCCTTCCGGAAAATGGTAGATGGCACGCTTCGCCATCACTATGAACTCATCAAAACCCTTTCCGCGCGCGGGGCGTTTTTCTTTGACTACGGCAACAGCTTCCTCAAGGCGGTTTATGATGTCGGCATTAAAGATGTCTGCAAAAACGGAGAAAATACACTCGACGGTTTCATCTTCCCGTCGTATGTCGAGGACATCATGGGGCCGCTGCTTTTTGACTACGGCTACGGACCATTCCGCTGGGTCTGCCTGAGCGGCGAGGAAGATGACCTGGAAAAAACCGACCAGGCCGCAATGGCGTGCATCGACCCCACGCACCGCTTCCAGGATCGCGACAACTACAACTGGATCCGCGACGCCCGGAAAAACCATCTGGTCGTCGGAACAAAGGCCCGCATCCTCTACCAGGACGCGCAGGGCCGGATGAAAATTGCCCTCAGATTCAACGAGCTGGTGCGAACCGGCGAAATCGGGCCGGTTATGCTCGGCCGCGACCACCACGACACCGGCGGCACCGACTCGCCGTTTCGGGAAACGGCCAACATCCACGACGGCAGCAACATCATGGCCGACATGGCCACCCATTGCTTTGCCGGCAACGCCGCCCGAGGAATGAGCCTGGTTTCGCTGCACAACGGCGGCGGGGTGGGAATCGGCAAGGCGATCAACGGCGGCTTCGGACTGGTGCTGGACGGAAGCCCGCGGGTGGATGCGATAATCCGCACGGCAATCCCCTGGGATGTGATGGGCGGGGTAGCCCGCCGTGCCTGGGCCCGCAACGAGGGCGCCCTCGAAACATGTATCGCTTACAACAAACTGCGTGCCGGATTAGACCATATTACACTGCCCTACCTGGCGGACGACAGGCTGGTGGCGGATGCCGTGGCCCGGCAATTCAAGAAAAAAGCCAAATCATGAATTTTACGTAAAGCCGGCAGGGGCAAGGCCTGCCGTGCCCCTGCACCAATAGACTGGAGAACTTCATGTCAACAATGAAAAAAATCGTCGAATGCGTCCCCAACTTCAGCGAGGGGCGCGATCCGGAAAAGATCGAAAAAATCGTCCAGCCTTTCCGGGAGCACGAAGGCGTCCGGCTGCTCGACTACAAACCGGATTACGATCACAACCGCACCGTCGTCACCGTGGCAGGCGAACCTGCGGCGCTGGCTTCGGCCGTCATGGACGCGATGGAGGTCGCGCTCGGGCTCATCGACATGCGCACCCACAAGGGGCAGCATCCCCGTATGGGCGCCGTGGACGTCGTTCCGTTCATCCCGGTGAAAAACATGACCATGCCGGAGGCAATCGAGCTATCGAAACAGGTCGCCGAGCAGGTTGCGAAAAAATTCAACCTGCCTGTTTTTCTCTACGAAGAATCAGCCTCGGCGGAAAATCGCCGCAACCTTGCCGACATCCGCAGGGGTCAGTTCGAGGGGATGGCCCGGAAGCTCCAACAGCCCGGCTGGAAACCCGATTTCGGCCCGGACGCGCTTCACCCTTCGGCCGGCGTTGCCGCCATCGGCGCCCGGATGCCGCTCGTGGCCTTCAACGTCAATCTCGGCACCTCCTCGCTCGCTATTGCCAATGATATCGCCCGAAAAATCAGACATAGCAGCGGCGGGCTGCGCTACTGCAAGGCGATCGGGATTGAACTCAAAGAACGCGGCCTCGTCCAGGTGTCGATCAACCTGACCGATTACACCAGAACCTCCCTCTACCGGGTATTTGAGCTGATCCGCATCGAGGCCAAGCGCTGGGGGGCGCCGGTAATCGGCAGCGAGATCATCGGCCTGACGCCAATGGCCGCCCTGATCGACACGGCGGCTTACTATCTCCAGCTCGAAGACTTCAACCCCGGGCAGGTGCTGGAATCAAAAATCTATGAGTAAGGAAGAATGAGCGGAAATCTCATCATAAAAAATGCTGCCGAACTTGTCACCTGCGCCGGGTTTGCCGCAAAAAAGGGCCGGGAAATGTCCGAGCTCGGCGTTATCGCCGCCGGGGCAATCGTCATCGAAGACGGCCGGATAACAAAGGTCGGTCCTACGGAAGCCATTATGGCGGAGCTGAGGGCGGTGGGCAAAGACCTCTTGCGCTTCGCAACAATCGACGCGACGGGCAAGGCCGTGTTGCCGGGCTTCGTCGACTCCCACACCCATTTCGTCTTCGGCGGATACCGGGCCGAGGAATTTGCCTGGCGGCTCCAGGGCGACAGCTACATGGGAATCCTCGAGCGCGGCGGCGGCATTCTTGGCACCGTGAGGACAACCCGCGCCGCTTCTTCTGAAGAACTTATCGAAACGGGACTGAAGCGGCTCGACTCGATGCTCTCCTTCGGGGTGACAACGGTCGAGGGGAAAAGCGGCTACGGACTGAATCGCGAAACCGAGATCAAACAGTTGGAGGTCATGGCGGAGCTGAACCGATTGCACCCGGTTGACGTTGTCCCCACCTTTATGGGGGCGCATGCCGTCCCCCCCGAATACAAGGGCCGCCCGGATGACTACCTCGATTTTCTGCTGGCAGAGGTGCTGCCGGAGGTTTCTTCGCGCCATCTGGCCGAATTCTGCGATGTCTTTTGTGAAAAAAACGTCTTTTCTCTCGAACAGTCACACCGTCTGTTGGCAAGAGCTGCAATGTCCGGCCTGAGATCCAAGCTGCACGCCGATGAGATCGTTTCGCTGGGGGGGGCGCAACTGGCCGCTGAGATAAGCGCGATCTCCGCCGACCATCTACTGCACGCCTCCGACGAGGGGATCCGGGCGCTGGCAAAGGCAGGAGTGGTGGCGACCCTGCTTCCGGCCACCGCCTTCAGCCTGCGCGAGCCTTACGCCCGCGGTCGTTTCATGATCGATGCCGGCTGCGCGGTCGCCCTGGCGACCGATTTCAACCCGGGAAGCTGTTTTTCGGAATCTATCCCGCTGGTGGCGGCAACCGCGGCCCTGTACATGAATATCTCTCCGGAAGAGATCGTCACGGCGCTCACCATCAACGGCGCAGCCGCGCTGGGACGGGCCGGGGTCACAGGCAGCCTCGATTGCGGCAAGCAGGGGGACGTGCTCATCCTGGAAAACCCTTCCTACCGGTTTATCCCCTACCACATCGGTGTCAGCGCCGTGGAAAAGGTGATCAAAAACGGAACGGTCGTTTTCGACAAGCTGTCGTAGAAGCGCCTGTTTTACGAAAAATACCCGCGATCCGGGCAGGGCGCGCGCCCCGTCACCCAGGGCAAGACATTTGCTGATGACCGGATAGACGACGTTGGTGATCGCCTTGAAGTCCCCAATCTTCTAAACATCGAGTTCGGCAAGAGCAATACCCAGTGCGGCTACCACCTTCGCGAGGATCGCTCTCCGTGGTTTCTCGTTGGGTTTCTCCAACTTGGAGCGAACCGGGTCGGCAAATATGGCATAGAGCGTTTTTTGATGTTTGCCGATCATGGGAGTATAGTATCAGATAGTATCAAGTCAAGCCTCAACTTTGGGAAAAAACGAAGGGGGGTGTTAGCTCATTTCGAGAATGACCTTCAAGGCATCGTTTTTTCGGGCGCGTTCAAATGCCTCCACCACCTGCGCCAGCGGATAGCGCGCCGTGATGAGCCGCTCCAGCGGCATATCCGGAAAATCCATCATCATTTTCAGGCCGTCGCGAAACCGGCCGCAACGCGATCCCAGAAGAGTCTGCTCATGGATGACAAGCGGGGCGAGATTGACGCTGCCGGAAACGGCGACTGTCGTTTTCAGAACAATCGTTCCCCGCGGTCGACACAACCGCATGGCCGTCGCGATCCCCTCGCCGGAACCGGTCGCCTCCACCACAACATCCGCTCCCGGCGGAATGGCTATTTCGTCGCGCGTCGTTTCGATACCCCGCCAGCGGGCCAGCGCCAGTTTTTCCGGGTGGCGGCCAAGAACGATTACATCCTTCGCAACCGTGGAGAGCGCCCACGCGCAGAGGATGCCCAGTCTGCCATCGCCCAGGACGACTACCTTGTCGTTTGGATGAACCTGCATCTGTTCAAATATCTCGCAAGCCGCCGAAAGCGGCTCGAGCAAAACGGCCTTTTCGTCGGGAAGATCGTCCGGCAACTCGATGAGGTTGGCCGCAGGCAGCGTGCAGTATTGGGCCATGCAGCCATCCAGATTCCGGATTCCCAGGGTGGATCGGTTCGGGCAGTGCCTGCCCATATCCCGCGCACACCAGTCGCAGTGACCGCAGGCGGCGTTTATCTCGCCCGCGACCCGCTTCCCGAGCCAGTCGCCATCTTCGCAGCGTTCCACGAAGCCGATAAACTCATGCCCCGGAATCCCCTGAAAACCGAGGTAACCCTTCATGATTTCCATGTCGGTTTTACAGATGCCGGCAAGTTTTACCCTGATCAAAGCCCAGCCGGGTTCCGGTTCGGGCACGGGGTAATCCGTCCGATAGGTCAATGCGCCGTCAAAAAAGGCAGCCCCCATGGCACGCATGGCGATATCCTTCCTGTTTCTCATGGTTTCCGGTTTTTCTCTATCGACTTAACTTCGAACCAACAATCCGGTTTAGGCTGACCCCTGATTCCGCTGCCTGAATGGCAAGATTTCTGTGAATTTCAGGAGGGACGCGTACCATAAACTTACCACTGTATTTTTTGCAGGCAATCGGTTGAGGTATCTCTTCCCCACCATGTGTCATGTCCTTGATAACGCTCTCGACAATCAAGCGGATGCCCTTTAGGGACGATTCCGGCGTTTTATCCAGCCAGCTCAAGCTGGGGAATTCTGTACATAATCCCACATATTCCTGGTCATCTTCAGACCAGGTTACGCGGTACGTATAACGATCATTTTTCAACGGCATGCTCAACCTCCAACTTCTCAATAGCCAGCAACACCTGCTTTACCTGGCAAACTTTAGCCTTTCCCTTATGATTCTGTATGTTGATCCGTGGATCTCCTTGCCACGGCGTTTTGTAAACATGGTGACTTCCGTCTTTCTGCCGTGCCTGACCAAAATAATAAATGCAGACTTTGCTCAATTCAGAAAATCTAACATCCGATGCAATTGCAAAACTCTCACATTCTGTCATTCCCGCAATGATTTTAAGCGGGAAAACGAAGTTTAATGTTCATAATCTGGTTCTAACTGCTTGAAAAACCGTATTCCCGATAGAAGCATTGTGTACAT
>JAHYJE010000007.1 GCA_019429105.1 Syntrophobacterales bacterium | reverse complement strand
CGATCGACCCGCGCAGCGGCCTGCGGCGAAGGCACCATCTCGACGATGCAGCTTTTCAGAACGCCATCCGCAAGGCGGCAAGGGCGGCAGGCCTTTCCCAGCGGGTAACACCGCACACATTGCGTCACTCCTTCGCCACCCATCTACTGGCAGGCGGGGCCGACATCCGGACCGTGCAGGAGTTGCTCGGCCATGCCGATGTCGCCACCACGATGATCTACACCCACGTGCTCAACCGGCCGGGACTTGCGGTTCGCAGCCCCCTCGACAACCTTTAATGCCGGAACAACTCGAAAAAGAGTCCGGTGATCAAACCTTAAACACCAGCGATTGCACCGGTGGCGCAGAAAAGTGGCAGACCCGATAACATTATGGCAATAATCCTTTTCAACATGGCCTTCCCCGAAGCCAGTTTGCCGCATTGATGGGCGTCTCGAAACGGACGCTGGAACAATGGGAACAGGGGCGGCGCGAACCGTCCCGTGCGGCAAAAACATTGATCAGAATAGCTGATTTACGTCCAGAAGTGTTGAAGGAAATTTCGGCGGGAGAAAGGCAAGTTCTGCGAGACGTGACAAACTATGACATTTGGGCGCCAGATTCTGCGACTGTGATAATCAGGCCGACCTCTTTTCAGCCACGCAGTAAACCCCCTGGCCGGTCAGCCCCGGGCCGAAGCACCGATTGCAGGAAATGCACGCGGCTTTTGCGAAGTTCCCGGATTTCCAGCGATTTATCAAATCAGGCTCGCGGATAAGTGGGCGGCAGAAGGAAACGCAATCGACGATTCCGTCGGCAATCAGCCTTTCGGCGACCCCGAAAGAACGGGTTCCGCCGATGAGGATAAGGGGAACGGAGACCTTTTTGCGGAAGGCCTTGGCCTCCTCACTGAAATATGCCTCCTTTTCCTCCGAATCGATTCCCATCCTGCTCGGGCTCAGCTTTCCCCCGCTCAGGAATCCGCCGCTCAGTTCGATTGCGTCAATTCCTGCTTCGGCAAGCAGGGAGGCGGCCGTAAGCGAGTCGTCGAGGGCAAGGCCGCCGTCGATAAAATCGCCGACGTTCATCTTGACCAGCACCGGGTAGTCGGGGCCGACGGACAGACGGATCGCGCGGAGCGCTTCGATAATAAAACGGGTGCGGTTTTCAATACTTCCCCCGTATTCATCGGTACGCCGGTTAAAAGCTGGCGAGAGAAACTGACTCAGCAGATAGCCGTGGGCGGCGTGGATCTGCACCCCGTCGAAACCGGCGGCTTTTGCCCTTCCGGCCGCCGCGGCAAAGGCGCCGACCAGTTCCTGGATATCCGGAAGAGTCATTTCCCGGCGGGGCGATTGGGCCATTTCGGGAACGAGGGAGGGGGCGAGCGGCGCTTCGCCCGTCAGTTTGCCCATCGCGAAGAAGCCTCCGTGGGCCAACTGCAGGACTATCCGGCTGCTGTTTTTATGGACCGCTGTCGCCAGTCGGGTTAGTCCGGGGAGCAGTTCGTCTTGGTAAACGCCGAGCTGTCCCGGCCCACTCCGACCATTCTTGGTGATGAACGCATGCCCGGTGATGATCAGGCCAACGCCTCCCCGAGCCAGGGCGATCATCCGGTCGCTCAGGGCCGGTGTGACCCCTCCGTCCTTGTCCGCGAGTCCCTCCCAGGTTGCGGAACGGACAGTGCGATTTTCGAGCAGCATGCCATTAATGTTTATTTTTTCAAATATTTTTGCCATTTTCGTTCTCCCCGCCGCTGAAATTTATTTTGCTCTTGTCCCTGGTTGCCGCGTGGCCGCAAAGGGGCCCCACAGCGGAAGATGCATAGAGTTAATTATAATTTCCCGATGTTATAGATGATACATGGCCGCAGCCCGGTTTTGACGGCTGAGACGATACGGGAAATTCAACCGTGTGTCAACGGGTTTTGCAGGGTAAGTTTGTTCTCCATGCAAGTACATGATTTTAAATAAAGGGCGAAGATGGAAAACCCGCTATTTTCCGCCTTTTGCGAACAGAACAAATTTACCGTGACGGGTTTTACATTTCCGGGGAGTCATTTTTTCCGTAATTATTTCACTTGACAGCGAACGGCTGCTTATGAAATGACCCCCCGCAGCAGGGCGGCAATGAGCGGCGTCTGAAAAAAATGTCGGCATGTCTATCATGCATGATGGCGGGCGGTAGGGGTATGAACAGGGTTTTGGCAACGGTGGCGTTGCTATTCGCAAGCAATATTTTCATGACCTTCGCGTGGTACGGGCACCTGCGGAACATGTCCCATAAGCCCTGGATTATAGCCGCCCTGGCGAGCTGGGGGATAGCGCTGTCTGAATATCTGCTGCAGGTGCCGGCCAACCGCATAGGGCATACGAACATCTCCCCGGGACAATTAAAAATAATCCAGGAAGTCATCACTCTCTCAATCTTTATCCCCCTTTCCGCGCTTTACATGAAAGAAAAATTTACGCTGGACTATCTCTGGGCGGGCTTTTGCCTGATGGGTGCGGTTTTTTTCATCTTTCGCAGCAAAATATTATAGCAACTGCTCAGGTTGTTTGGACTTTAGTCTGAGCCAATTGCAAAACTCCCAACGCTGTCATTCCCGCAATGATTTTAAGCGGGAAAACGAAGTTTAATGTTCATAATCTGGTTCTAACTGCTTGAAAAACCGTATTCCCGATAGAAGCATTGTGTACATTAAGCTCCGCTTTCGGGAATGACAAATAGTTTTGCAATTGGCTCGTCTGTTTATAAAATTGGCGGGGCGCGCTTGGTCGCGTCCGGGGTGGTCGCCGAAAGCTCCAAGAACTTCATCGCGTGCCTGCCTGGGCAGGCGCAAGGGTTTTATAAATATCGTTTGTGATTTTTCGGGAAATTCTCTCCAGGGCGCGGCTCATTGCCTTGGCATAGCCTTCCGGCGTCCGGGTTGCCGGCAATTCTTCCTCCTGATATTTTTTCTGAAACAGAATTCTCCTGGTCGCCTCCCGCTGCGTTATATCCTTGAGCGTAATTTCCAGTTTGATAACAGCGGCATTGCCGGCTTTATCCATACGGAGGAAAAACTCATGAATCCCCCCCTGCAGGACATAACGTCCTTCATCCAGCACGTATCGTGAAAACACGGCGCGGAAAAGACCGCTTTCCTGCAGGTCGCGCAGCAGGTTGTCTGTTGCCATGTCGGCAGGATTAACCGCCCATTTGTTGTAATTCAAGGAATCAAACTTGACGCTGTCACTGCGGAAAATCATCGCCTCGCTGTTGTACGCATCGGCAACGGAGAAGCGGTCAACCCGGAGAGCGTCCTCGATCCGGGGAAGTTTTTCCAAGACTGGCGCGGGATAAGCTATCAGGTACCTGTCTATTGTAAGCGGCGGTTTGCCGACGCATCCGGCAACGTACAGGGAGGCCAAAAAAAGGAAACTCACCCGGAAAAAGCGAAGCTTGGTGTTCATAATACGGGGCCGGCTTTTGCGAAACGGCAAGCATTGCTCCATTGCATCTCCTCCTTTATTCCAGCGGCTTTCGCGGCGGCCCCGGGCGGCCGAAAATCAGCTCCGAGGGGTTGTTTTTCAGGCTCTCCGCGAGACCCTTCAGGGATTCGGAGGCCGTCCGCAGGTTTTCTGACGAATCCTGCAGCTTCAGGGCGATCGCCCTTGAGCTCTTATCTATCGCCTCGATAGCCTCGCCCGCTATTGCCGCCTGCCGGGGAAGCTGCATTGCTTCGATCTCCTGCCTGGCGCTTTTGATCAGAACGCGCGTTTCGGCAAGGGTGGCGGCGATATCTCTCCGGACGCTTTCCGTCTCGAATGCGTCAATTTTTTCTTTTATCCTGGCGGCGGAGCGGTCAAGGATGAGGGAGGCGGATTCCAGATTGGCGATTATTCTGGTCAGACGCTTGTCGGTCATGAAAACCTCAAGCGAACGGGCGGAATCCTTGATTTGTTCAGATACACCTTTAAAATCAATAGCTTTAATATTTTGCAGGATGGTGTTGGCATCGGACAAAAACCGGCTGGTTTCCGAGCGGCGCGACGGGATGACGGGATGGTCGGAAACGAAGGGAACATTCCGGAAGTTAACAACGATCTCCGGGCTGATCCGATCCAGTTCAATGAAGACGATTCCGGTAATGCCGGCCGTTCGCAACTGGGCATAGGTGTTTTTCTGTAAATCGCTGGACAGATCGATCTTCATGACGACTTCAATCAGCATGTTGTCGGGCGCGACTTTTATGCTTTTGACCTTGCCGATTTCCACGCCCCGGTATTTGACCGTCGAATCCACCTGCAGCCCCTGTACCGATTCGTCAAAATAAACGTTGTAAAGCGCCCCCTTCAGGAACATATCCGACGCGCCGAGCCAGATGATGGCAATTGCGCCGATCAATAAACCGCTCAGAACGAAAAGCCCGGTGATGAATTTTTTATTCTTACTGGCCATAAGAACTCTCCTGAAGCAACGCCCCGGGCGCCTGCCTCCAAAAGAAATTACGAACCAGGGGGTCTGTCGAGTGTTCCTTCATGTCGGCGGGACTCCCCTCTGCGATGATGCCTCCCGCCGCCTTGCTCAACATGATGATGCGATGGGAAATTTTGAAGATGGATTCCAATTCGTGGGTGACGATAACCATTGTCGTCCCCAGCGCTTCATTGGTTTTGATAATCAGATTATCGAGTTCGGCAGCGGTAACCGGGTCCAGCCCCGCCGACAGTTCGTCAAAAAAAAGTACAGTTGGGTCAAGCGCCATTGCCCTGGCGATGCCGGCCCGTTTTTTCATCCCCCCCGACAGTTCCGCCGGATAGTGATTTTCGTATCCGGCCAGATTTACCATCCCCAGTTTCATTTTGACCAGCAGGTCAATGGTCCCGTCGTCGAGATCGGTGTATTCCCGGAGCGGCAGGGCGATATTTTCGCTGAGCGTCATGGAGCTGAACAGGGCGGAAGATTGGAAAAGGACACCGATACTGCGCCGGTATAGGTTTAATTCCTGCTCATCCGCGCCCCTGATGTCCTCACCCCGAAACAGAACCCTTCCCGAGGCGGGCCTGTGCAGTCCGATCATTATTTTCAGCAGCGTGGATTTACCGCAGCCACTTTCTCCTGCAATAACAAGTACTTCTCCTTTTTTTACCTGAAAGCTGACGTCAGCAAAGACGATGTTGTCGCCGAACCGGGCGGTCAGATTTTCCACCGTAATTATTGAGCTGTTTTCCATAGCGAACAAGGCGGCTCCTTCCGCAAACAATTATCTTAGATAGTACAGCACAATGGCAAAAAAGGAATCAGCGACTACGATCATAAAGATGGCGGCTACGACCGCGGATGTTGTGGACTTGCCGACATCCTGCGCTCCGGAACGGGCCAGAAACCCCCGCTGGCAGCCAATTCCGGCAATGAGCGCCGCGAAAACCGCCGCCTTGATCAGGCTGGCAACGACGTCAAAAACGCCGACGGCATTCAGTGATTGTGTAATATACGTATTAAACGACATGTCAAGGCCGATTACGCCGACGGTCAAGCCGCCGATGACGCCGAACAGATCGGCGTACAGGGTCAGGATGGGGACCGCGATCAGCAAGGCGAAAACTTTCGGAACGGCCAGGAATGCCACTGGATCGAAACCCATTGTTTTCAGTGCGTCCACCTCTTCATTGACGACCATTGTCCCGATTTCGGCGGCAAACGCGGAGCCGGAACGACCAGCCACCAGGATCGCCGTCATGATCGGCCCCAGCTCCTTGACCATCGCGAAACTGACAAGCGCCGGGACGTAAACATTGGCGCCGAACAGGCGCAGTTGCAGGAAAGACATGAAAGCAATGATGAGCCCGATCAGCAGGTTGATCAAACCGACAATCGGCAGACCGTTGACGCCGGCCTGCGTCATATAAAACAGGACGTCTTTGGCGCGTACCGAGCGGGGATGAAAAACGGCATTAGCCACGGCAACCAGCAGTGCGCCAAAAAATGTAATAAATTCCTGCGTATCGTGTACAAATTCGAGAAAATCCCCACCGATCCGGGTGATCGCTCCTTCGCGTCTTACCGTTGTCTTCAGTGGGGGTTTGGTCAGGACGTTCTGGTCAATTACGCCGAAAATTCTTTCTATTTTTTCAGGGAAATTGACGAGTTGAACAGCGAAGCCCCTTGCCGCGCAGGATTGCCTGATGGTCAAAATGGCCAGGGCGGCGGCACTGTCGAAATAGGAGACGCGGGAAAAATCTAATTCTATTTCCTGAATGGTTTCTGCATTTTCCAGCAGATTGTTTATCTCACTGGAAAAGACAGGCAGGGTCTTGAGTCCGAATTCACCCGACAAATGGATGACGAGCCGGGATTCGGCAAGGAGATGCGATATTTGATGTGGAGCCTGCTGTTTCTGACGGTTTTTCATGGCAGCCGGATGATTGGGCAGTAAACGGGAATGTTTCCTGACAATTAAAGCGCTTCGCTGCCAACTATAGGTAAATCGAGATTGTCTGTCAATGAAAAAACAGTCACGCAGTCAAGACCTTCTCGCCGACCTTGCCGCTAAAACGGCTTGACTAATATTCCGGGAAATGGTTTACCAGAACGGCAGGGCGGGAGGTCGCAACAGTCCTAACTGTTTTTACAGAAAATACTTAATAAACAGTAACATGCATGCACTTTCAACGATCTGATCAAGAGCGGGCTTATGATTATTATTAAAAACAAGGATGATATCGAAAAAATGCGAAAGGCCGGAAAGCTGGCCGCACAGCTCCTCAAGTATATAGAACCATCTGTTAAAGAAGGAGTAAGCACGTTATTTCTGAATGATCTTTGCCAGGAATATACGCAAAAGCACGGGGCGATTTCCGCGCCGCTGAATTATCATGGTTTCCCGAAGAGCATCTGCACCTCGGTGAACAATGTGGTCTGTCATGGAATTCCCTCGGAAAAAGAAATACTTAAGAATGGGGATATCGTTAATGTCGATGTTACCGTCATTCTCGACGGCTATTTCGGGGACTCTTCACGAACCTATGTGGTCGGCGACGGAGGGGAAGAGGCGAAAAATCTTGTTTCCCGCACGGAGAATGCCATGTATCGGGGAATAGACGAGATCAAGCCCGGGAAGTTTCTCTACGAGGTCGGCCGGGCGATTGAAAAATATATCTCCAAGTTCGGCTACAGCATCGTTCGCGATTATGGCGGTCATGGGATTGGCAGGGATTTTCACGAAGAGCCCTATGTGCATCATCACTACACCAAGGAAGATGCGGTGCGGCTGCGGCAGGGGATGACCTTTACCGTCGAGCCGATGATCAATATGGGGAAATCTTACGAGGTTGTCACCTCACGGGAGGACGGCTGGACGGTGACGACAAAAGACGGCAGTCTGAGCGCCCAGTTTGAGCATACCGTGCTTGTTACCGAACAGGGCGTCGAAATTCTTACAAAAATGTAAAACCAGCCGGGGCAATGTCAGCAGCCAATGAACGAGCCGCAACGCGGCGCAATTCAAATAGCCGATTTAGTGTAGATAACCGATGTCCAGGCCGCAGCGCGGTGAAATGTTATTAGGCTCTGAAGGAGGCATTGATGAAGCTAAGCGAAGAGCTTCTGCTTATTGCAAAAGACCCCTATGGTTATGCCGAAACGCTGAAAGCTGAAAAGAAGATTGTCGGCACTTTATGCTCATATACGCCGGAAGAAATAATCATCGCCACAGGGGCTCACCCGTTTCGTCTTTTCGGCTCCGGACAGAAGGCGCGCCTGGCCGACGCCCATCTTCAGTCCTATTGTTGTTCTCTGGCCAGGGGAGTGTTGGAAGATGCACTGTCCGGAAGGCTTGATTTTTTGGAAGGGATTGTTTTTGCGCATACTTGCGACACAATGCAGCGGCTCTCGGATATCTGCCGGATCAACAAGGACGGTTTTTTTCATTTGGATTTGATTCTGCCGGCGAAACTGAATACCGAAAGCGCCCGCAGCTATTTCCGGGATGTTTTGGAGATCTTCAGGAAAGATTTGGGGGCAAAGCTCGGAGTGGAGATTGCCGATAGCGACCTGCGCAAAGCGATCAGCGCCATGAACCGGATCCGCAAGTCGTTCACCAGAATCTACGAGCTGATCAACAAGAATCCCTCAATTATAAATGGAGAAGAATTATATATACTTAACCGTGCGGCGATGATTATGGACAAAAAACGGCTTGCGGACCTTGTTGAGGATGCCGTGGTTCAACTATCCTCTGACAGCCGTGAGGCCCCCGACGCCGGCGCCCCCTTGCCAAAGCGGATTTTTCTGGAAGGGGGCGTATGCAATTATCCTGATATATACAATATCATTGAGGAAGCCGGCGGCGCTATTGCAGGCGACAACCTCTGTACCGGGTTCCGCTATTTTAACGGTCCTGTCGATGAGGACAATCCGGATCCGCTCATGGCGATCGCCGACAGGTACATGAAGAGAATTGTCTGCCCGGCAAAGCATGCGGGAATAGCTGATCGGGGGGAGCGTCTGGTGGAGATGGTTGTGGAAAAACGGGCGCAGGGGGTGATTTTCTTTTTTCTGAAATTCTGCGATCCCCATGCCTTCGATTATCCATATCTGCAACAAGTATTGGAAAAAGCAGGCATTCCCAGTTTGATGCTCGAGGTGGACGACCCGCTTCAAGCGGGCGGGCAATTGCAAACAAGGGTTGAGGCGTTCATCGAGATGATTTAGCGGGAGAGACGAAGTGGCGGAGCAAGACGAGGGCAAAGAGAGAAGAAAGATCAAGGCGGCGGCGAAGATGAAGGAGATCATGACCTCCTACTACATCGACGCAAAAACCGCCGGACAGACCGGCAAGAAGGTCGCCTGGATAACGAGCGGCGGCCCGGTGGAGCCGCTGATTGCGATGGACATCATTCCGGTTTATCCGGAGAACCACGGGGCGATGATCGGGGCCTCGAAGATGGGCGTCGAGCTCTGCCGGAAGGCGGAGGAGATGGGCTATTCAAGCGATCTGTGTTCCTACGCCCGTTCCGATATCGGCTGCGCCCCGATCAACGGCGGCCCGATCGGCGGACTCCCGGAACCGGATATGCTGGTCTGCTGCAACAACATCTGCGGCACGGTTCTGAAGTGGTATGAGGTGCAGGCCCGCTATTTCAATATTCCGCTGTTTATCCTCGATACCCCCTTTACCCATGTCGATTTTTCCGCTGAAGCAAAGAAATATGTAAAAAGTCAGATACTTGAATATATAGAGTTTCTGGAAAATGCGACCGGCAAGAGATTCGATTACGACCGGATGCAGGAGGTGGGGAAGCTCTCCCTGGAGGGACAGCGCCTCTGGCAGGCCGTGCTCGATATGGCGGTGAATCGTCCGTCGCCGCTGAGCGCCTTTGACGCCTTTTTTCATCTGGCCCTGATCGTAACGCTTCGGGGAACAAGGCAGACGGTAGATTACTACAAAATCCTGCTCGAGGAGATGCAGGAGCGAGTAGCGCAGCAGATCGGCGCGGTAGCCGAAGAAAAATACCGTCTCCTCTGGGACAACCTCCCGATCTGGTACCGGATGAAATGGCTTTCTGAAAAATTCGCCTCTGCCGGCGCGTGTCTGGTCGCCGATACCTACACCACCGCCTGGTGCGGCTCGATGAAGTATATAAAAGAAGACGATTTTATTGAGACAATGGCCGAAGGCTACAGCCGGATCTACCTGAATATCGGCGTCGATCAGATGGCGGAGCAGGTAATCGCGATGGCCGAAAAATACAATGTCGATGGAATCGTCATGCACTCCAACCGGAGCTGCAAGCCCTACTCCTTCGGCCAGTACGATATCCAGAGGATCGTAGGCGAGAAAATGGGTATTCCCACGCTGATGATCGAGGCGGACATGGTGGATGAGAGGAGTTTTTCCGAGAGCCAGGTGGAAACGCGGATCGAGGCCTTCATCGAGGTTTTACAAGGAAAGAAATAAAGTTTTCAGCTACCTGTAAAGCAGTGAGGGCAGCCAGACAGTCAGGGGGGGCCACGCGCCGGCAATCAGCAGCACCGTTAAGGCGGCAAATATAAAGGGCGCTGCCGCCCGCGAGATGTCCCCCAGGGAAACTCCGGAGATTCCGCAACTTACAAAAAGACAAATTCCTACCGGCGGAGTAAGCATTCCTATCGCCAGATTGACTACCGCCAGCACCCCGAATTGTACAGGATCGATCCCCAGCTGCGCAATGAGGGGGGCAAGTACAGGAACCAGCAGGATCAGCGCGGCCGTCGTTTCCACAACGCAACCTACCAGAAGCAGCCCTGCCATTACCAGTATTAACGCCCCCCACGGCGGCAGCCCCATCCCGAGGATTGCGGCGCCGAGATGTTGGCTTGTCTGCTGCATAGCGACAAGCCACGTAAAGACCTTGGCCATGGAAATGATAAAGAGGATTGTCGCCGCCGTGATCTGCGAGCGCACAATCAGCGGCGGCAAATCCCGCCATTTCATATCCCGATTGAAAGTCAGGCTGACAAGCAGGGCATAGAACAAGGCAAGCGCTGCCGCTTCAGTAACGGTGACGACGCCGGCAAGTATTCCCCCGAGGACAATCACCGGGGCGCCCAGCGCCCATTTTGCCTCTCTGAAGCTTTTCCAGACCCCGCGGAGGGAAAAGGGCCGCCAGTTCCCGTAATGGTGTCGCAGGGAGAGCCAGATTATCACCGCCATAAACGACAGGCCGAAAAGCATTCCCACGATCAGACCGCCGGCAAAGAGTTTGGCAATCGACTCATTGGTTAGAAATCCGTAGATAACCATCGGAATGGAGGGGGGGATGATCACCCCGATGGAACCGCCCGCAGCGACCACTGCGCCGGCAAGCGCGGGGGGGTAGCCCTGCTTGATCATTGCCGGGATAATAACCGCGCCGATAGCCGCCGTATCGGCAGCCGCGGAACCGGAAATGCCGGCAAAAAACATGGAGGCGACAATGCAGGCGCACGCAAGCCCGCCGGGCACCCACCCAACAAGGCTATCGGAAAAATCAATCAGTTGCCTTGAAATGCCGCCTTTTTCCATGATGGCGCCGGCCATCATAAACAGCGGGATCGCCAGAAGATCAAAGGAATCCACCCCGGAGAAGAGCAACTGGACAATGGTTTGTCCCAACGCCGAGGTAGTGACGCCTTGAGGGAATACCCCCGGCGCCAGCATTATGGCGATCGCCGGAATTCCGATCGACAGAGCTATCGGCAACCCAATGAGGATGAGAAAAAAAAGCAGGGCAAAGAGCAGCGCAACGATCATGGGAGACTCCGCCGGGCTGGGTTGGTCATATCGGCCAGCACATGGATTACCAGGATTATTGCGGCAAGGGGAATGACGGCAAACGGGATGGACATCGGAATTTGCAGGGAGGATGTGGTCTGCGCACTTGCATTAAGGGTGCAGGCGATGCCGAACCAGGCGATGATGCCGAAGCAGGTAAGCGTCAGCGCCTGGAGCGCCCTGGCAATGAATCCCTGGAGTTTCGTCCCCAGCAACCCGCCTATCCCGGAAAGACCAATAAAATTAGAGTGTTTATAAGCAGAGGTCCCCCCCAAAAAGGTAATGGCGACCAGCAAATGCCGGCTTACCTCCTCCGACCAACCCAGCGAGGCGCCCAAATAGCGAAAAAGTACCTGGCAAAAAAGAATCACCCCGATGGCAACGCCGAGCAGCATCAGCACCCTCTCGACTGCCCGGTTGAGCGCCCGGCTGGTTACATTTATGAAGTCGGCAATACCCATATCCAACTACCTTGAAATTTTACGTATTTCCTGGATAAGTTTTTTCGTCTCACCGGTCGTTGCATCGATTACCGGCGCTGTTGCCTTGCGGAAGGCCGCGATATCCGGTTTCTCCTCGACCTGCATTCCGGCCGCCTTCAGTTCGGCCAACTGCTTGGCCTCATTGTCGCGGATAAAGGCACGCCCCTTCAGGCTTGCCGTGCGGGCGGCGGCCATCACGATTTTCCTGTCAGCCGCCGGCAGATTGTCCATGAAATTTTTGTTCGCAACAAACACCAGCGCCGAATAAACATGGCGGGTAATAGTCAGATGTTTCTGCCCGGCTTCGATCAGCTTCGCGGCGTGGATAACGGCAATGGGATTTTCCTGTCCGTCAATGACCCCCTGCTGCAAGGCTGTAAAGATCGGCCAGGCCATCGGCGTCGGGTTTGCCCCGATCGCCCTCCAGATGGCCAGATGGGTCGGCGATTCCATCGTGCGGATTTTCAACCCTTTCAAATCAGCGGGTGTTTTGACCGGACGTCGGGAATTGGTGACATTGCGAAAGCCATTGTCGAGAAAGTGCAGCGGGAAAAACCCCGCCTTTTCAAACCGTCCGGCGAGGTATTTGCCGATTGGCCCGTCCAGGGCGCTATCGGCGGCCTGATAGGATGTAAACACAAAAGGCATCTCCAGGGCCTTGATTTCGGGGACAAAAGTCTCGACTGGACCGGTCGTGCAGACAGACATTTGCGTAGTGCCCAATTGGATCTGCTGAAGTACCTGGGTTTCCGAGCCCAGCGCCCCGGAGTGATGGAGCACAACCTTGTACTTGCCAGGAAGGGCCTTCTCCAGTTCTTCCTCAAACCACTTCGCCGCATAGTTGTGGACAAAGGCCGGGTTGGTGACCGTAGCAATGTTGATCACGGTCTGGGCTTCACCCTGTCCGGCAAAAACACCAATCAGGCATCCCAAGCAAAGCATCGTAACGATAGCTCTTTTCATCGCTTCCTCCTCTATAAGTAATTTTTATGGCGTATCCCCTCGCATGACAGGGGAGGTTCGTATAGGCAGACTTTATTTTGTCTGTCAAGAATATTGAGGCGGCAAACCGGCCATCCCCTCCGTGGTTTTCTTTCAACTGTTTAATACTTCCCTTATTTTCTGAATCTTTTTTGCTTCTCCGACCAGAAAGAGGACATCGCCCGCGGCGAACTCAAAGTCAGCGGAAGGATTGGAGATTATCTGGGAAGAACGGTTGACTGCCAGCAGCGTCACGCCGTATTTTTTCCGCAGTGCCGTTTCCTGAAGGGTTTGCCCGATTACGGAGGCGCCTTCCGCGATCCGGAAGGAGGATATCTCCAAATCCGGCAGGCAGCCGTTCATCGTGCAGGACGGCTGAGCGTTATGGGAAAGGGAACGGAGCATTTCATATCCATCCGCACGAATCTCCACGATCAGTTTTTCGATATCATCCTTCGGGATAAAATATTTGGCGAGCACCCGGCTGAAGATTTCGACGGAAGTTTCAAACTCTTCGGGGATCACTTCATTGGCGCCTATTTTTAAAAGATCATTTATTTCAGATATATAGCGAGTTCTTACCAAGATATATATTGAGGGATTCAGCCGGCGGGCAAGTTCGGTGATCCTCCGCACCGCGGCCCGGTCGTTGATGACCACAACCAGACTGCGGGCTTGCCGGATATTTGCGTGCAGCAGGATGGCCTCCTGTGTCGCGTCTCCATAATAGATTGGTTCTCCCTTTGCCTTTTCGCTGCGGACAAAGGCGGGGTTCATTTCCAGAATCATGTAGGGGATGCCGGCGATCCGGGCGGCGCGGGCGAGGTTGCGACCGTTCAGGCCAAACCCGACAATGAGCAGGTGATTTTCCAGCCGGGACGGCGCCTCCTGTTTTTTGGGGGCCATTCCCTGCTTCAGGCGGCGAGGCAGCGGCTGTTTAACTATGGCATGGGCCACGGCAGGCGCCAGGGCGATCAGGGAGGGGGTCGCCATCATCGTCAGTATCGAAACCGCCAAGAACGCCTGGTAGATGTCGCCGACAACGAGGCCAAAGGGCACACCCGTTTCTGACAGGATAAAGGAAAACTCTCCGACTTGGGCGAGCGCCATGCCCGCGACCAAGGCGGTTCGCAGCGGCAGGCCGGAGAAGAACGCGGCGATGCTCGCAGTAGCAGCTTTTATTGCCAAAATGGCGAACGCCGCCAGCGTCAACGAAACGGGATGTCTCAGGAAAAAGCCGACGTCGAGCAGCATGCCGATCGAGACGAAAAAGAAGCTGGTGAAGACGTCGCGAAAGGGCAGGATATCACCCAGCGCCTGATGGCTGTACTCCGATTCGGAGATTATCAGCCCCGCGAGAAAAGAGCCCAGCGCGAGCGAGAGCCCTGCCGTGTAGGTTAGCCAGGCTACCGCCATGAACAGAGCGATCGTGGTAATCAGAAAGAGTTCCCGGCTTCTGGTCTTGGCGATGCTGAAAAATATTCGGGGCACAACCCATTTGGACATGACCGGGACGAGCAGGACAATCCCGACGGCCTTTGCCAAAAGCAGCAGCGGCGACCCTCCGCCCTGAAAAGAACCGGCCAGCAACGGAACCATCAGCATCATTGGAATCGCCGCCATATCCTGGAAGATAAGGATGCCCAGCGCCGTGTTGCCGTGCGGGGATTCCATCTCCGCGCGATCCTGGAGGGTTTTCAGGACGATTGCCGTGCTGCTCAAGGAAAGGAGAAACCCGGCAAAAATAGCTTCTTTGGCAGAGAAGCCGAAAAGTCTTGCCGCTCCGAACCCGGCCAGAATCGTCAGGACAAGCTGCAGCGATCCCCCGAGCAGGACGGTTTTTCTGATCCGCAGCAGGCTCCGCAACGAAAACTCCATGCCGATTGTAAACATCAGCAGCACCACGCCGATTTCGGCCAGCGTCTGAACCGCCGCTATTTCACGCACCAGCCGGAAGCCGTGCGGGCCGGCAATCACTCCGGTCAGCAGGAAGCCGACAATGAGCGGCAGGCGCAGGCGATGGCATAGATAAAGCACGACGACCGACAGGAGTATTATGATCAGAATATCATTAAGGATAAATGAGTGCATTTTTCACTTTGGGCGGATGTCGGAGTTGCCGATAGCGCGTTCGTTAGATTTTAATGACGCCTGTTATCTACCACAGCCATCCGCCGGAAAGCAACAGGCTTCATGCTTTCTCCCGTGGCAAAGAAGGCTGAAAGCGAAGCTTCATGTTCATAAAGCGAAGCTTGTTGTTCATGCAATTTAGGGGACGAGCTTTGTCGCGTCCCGAGGAAGGGTTGTCAGAGTGGGCAGCCCATCACAAACAGCGAATTTATGCACGCAATTTCAGGTAAATTTTTCTGATTGTATTATCCCCGGCAACTGTATAAAAGAAAATCAGAAACGAATAAGGAGGCCATTATGAAAGCAAATGTGGGCGGGATTGATAAATGGATCAGAATTATTTTGGGAGTGGTGATTATTGTAATCGGGTTTCTTTACAAGAGCTGGTGGGGAGCTGTCGGCCTTATTCCCCTGCTGACCGGGCTTTTTAATTATTGCGGGGCGTACAGTTTGCTCGGCATCTCTACAGTAAAAAAGGCAAAATAACCGATCCCGTGCGGCAAACGAGCAAAACGACAAAACCATTCATACTGCCTGCTTTCCGGGCAGCGACTATAAATTTGACCGAATCAGGAAGCATTTCCTTGCCGCTTGAATGGTGAATTTGCAATGAGAATTGCCCTTGTGCAGATGGATGTTGCCTATGGCGACATTGAGGCCAATCACTCGAAGGCCCGCGCCTTCATTGCGGAGGGGCTGGCCCGGGGCGCGGAGCTGTTCGTCTTTCCGGAATTATGGACTACCGGATACAAACTTAAAGATATAGCAGACTTGTCGGAGACGTTGGCGGGCAGGACGATAGCAATGCTCTGCCGGACAGCCCGGGAAAACAACATTGCTATCGTTGCCGGGTCGATTCCGGAGCTGTGCGACGGCAAGATTTACAATACCGCCTGCGCAATCGGCAAAGACGGACGGATAGTCGGCAGATACCGCAAGATCCACCTGATCGGCCTGATGGAAGAGGACCTCTATCTGTCTCCGGGCCAAGAACAGTGTACCTTTCCCATAGACTCAACAACTGCGGGGCTGATCATTTGCTACGATCTGCGCTTCCCCGAATTGTCGCGCGCTTTGGCCCTCACTGGCGCCCGGATTCTCTTCGTTTGCGCCGAATGGCCGTCGGTCCGGGGGAATCACTGGCGAATGCTGAACATAGCCCGGGCGATTGAAAACCAGATATTCGTTATTGCCGTCAACCGGGTCGGCCGTGATCCGGACAACGTCTTCTTCGGCCATTCTCTGGCGGTCGATCCCTGGGGCGAAATTCTTGTAGAAGGGTCGGAAACGCAAGAAGAATTGCTCGTCGTCGATATAGCTCCCGAATTTGCAGACAACGTCCGCAGTCGCGTCCCTGTTTTTCAGGACAGGCGCCCCGCCTGTTACTGAAAATGCCCCGCGCCATTCTTGGCCTCGGCAAAACAACGGTGCAGCAATGGGAGCAGGGTAAAAAAAATCCAAGCGGCCCTGCGCAGCGGCTTCTTGATCTCATTGATCGTAAAGGACTGTCCGCGCTTGGCTAATCGCAGCGGCGCACGATCGAGACATTTTCCGGCCCGAATTATGAGGGCAGAAGGGCTTTTCAGTCTGCTGATTGATTTGGAGAAATCTTTTTAGAGGTAATTATTCATGAAAACCGAGCTATTCTACTATACGGGTACAGGCAACTCGCTCTGGACAGCCAGGATGCTGGCAATCGCAATGGGCGACGTCGAGATCATCCCAATATCGAGTACTTCCAGGGATTCGGTCGCAAGCGGCGCCGAGGCGATCGGAATCATCTTTCCCGTCCACATCTGGGGGCAGCCGCGCAGAGTCATTGCCTTTGTAGAGGCGCTGGAGAAAAAGGGGGACCGGTACTATTTTGCCGTGGCCGTCAACGCGGGACAGGTCGCCGCCACGCTGATTCAACTGAAGAAAAGAATGCAGATCCGGGGCTTGCCTCTTTCCGCCGGATTCGGGCTGGAGATGCCGTCCAACTATATTCCCCGGGGTGGTCCCGGACCAAAAGAGAGGCAAATCCGACAGATCGAGTTGTCACGAGAAAAGATTGGCAGGATCGCCGCTTCCTGCGCAGCGAGAAAGAAACTACCGGTAGAAAAAGGCCCCCTGTGGAAGAACATTTTTTTTGCCGGACTAAATCGTCTCTCCTTCCCCCGCATTCCGACGATGGACCGAAGCTTCTGGGTCGACGAAAAATGTAACGGCTGCGGCATCTGCAAGTCGATCTGCCCGTCCGGAAACATCTACATTCAGGGGGACAGACCCGCATTGATGGGCGTTTCCCTGAGCGCCTGCGCCCCTAAAATGGTCACGAAAGGGGATAAATTTCCCCTTTTATATCAGGAGGCGCCGGCTTCAATTTTGGTCCTGCCGCCCATGAACGAGTCCACCGCGGCGGAAGCGAAGGATTATTACGCTACGACCATTCAGGAGCCCCTTTCCTTCCGGGGATATTATGTTTTTCCCTACGAGATTACAACCGAGCTGCTCAAGATGGAGGGCATTTATGACTCCGAATTAATCAAGGATGTTCCCCTCCAGAAGTTTCGGGAATACTTCGGCGCCGATGCGGTTCTGTTTACCACCATCAAGAAATGGAATCTTTCCTACATGGTGCTTGCGGCGAACCTGACCATCTCGATCGATTGCGAACTGAAATCAGCTAAGTCCAATGTCGTCCTCTGGCGATATAACGGCACCGTGGTGGTTGATCTTTCCGGCGGCAATACCGGCGGCGGCGTAGCTGGTCTTCTTGTGAAAGCTGTCGTTGCGGCGGTCAGCTCGGCCATGGCGGACTATGTCCCGCACGCCCGCACTGCCAATTACATGGCCCTCAATACTATGCCTTATGGAAAATATCATGAACTCTATGGGAAAGATCGCGAACATCAATTTATAGAGCAAATTCAACCTCAACCCCAGCAGTACTTGGCAATCTTTCCACAACATCAGCTCAATAAAATCGATACTCATCCCGTTAAGGGCCGACTTCCGGCTCTTGACGTCCAAGCTATTAACATTAAACTTCGTTTTCCGGATTCCGCCGGAATGACGGCGGGGATGATTGCATGAGAAATTCGCAGCCAACAAAAAAAACCCTTGCCCCTGAGACTGAACGCTTTCTGACCAGCCTGGCGGATGACTTCCAAGCAAACATTCCTGATATCAGTGAATTGATTGGTCATTTTCACCGGGAGATGGAGCGGGGTTTGGCGGGGAAACAAAGCTCGCTCAAGATGATTCCCACCTTTGTGAGCCGGCCCACCGGAGCGGAAAAGGGGGACTTTCTTGCCCTCGATCTGGGCGGCACCAACCTCCGGGTGCTGGCGGTGAGACTCAATGGCGACAGAAGCGCCTCCCGGGGCGCGACCGAACGGTTTGTCGTTCCCCAGGCTCTCATGGAAGGCCAGGGAGAGGCGCTGTTTGATTTCCTTGCCGACTGTGTAAAAACCTTCTTCCAAAAACATGAAAAAAGCACGCGCCATCTTCACGATCTGGCCTTTACCTTTTCTTTCCCGGTAGTGCAGTTATCCATTGTTTCGGGGAAGCTGATCGGCTGGACAAAGGGCTTCACTGCCGCTGGCGTGGAGGGCCGCGACGTGGTGTGGCTGCTTTGCGAAGCACTGGAGCGAAAGGGCTTGGGCTTTATCCATATCGCGGCGCTCACTAACGATACGGTCGGCACGCTTGCCGCCGGCAGCTATGCCGATCCGGCCTGCGATCTGGGCGTGATTCTCGGCACAGGAACCAACGCCTGCTACCCGGAAAAGATTGCCCGGATAAAAAAGTCTCCGGGATTGGCTCCTGCCGACGGTGAGATGATCATCAATATGGAGTGGGGGAACTTTGACAAGGTCACGGTAAACCTCTATGACAAGATCCTCGACGGCGCCTCTTCCAATCCCGGGAAACAGCGGCTGGAAAAAATGGTATCCGGTCTGTACATGGGCGAACTTGCACGCATTATCATTGTGGAAATGATGGCGCAGGGGCTCCTTTTCAAGGGGGCGAATCCCTCCGCGTTGGCGATGGAATACTCATTGACCGCTCAACAGATGGCGATAGCGGCCCGGGGAGGCGATTTCCCCACCGCCTTCGGCCTTTTTGCTACATCTGCCGCTGATAGAAAGATTGTCCGAGAAATCTGCCGCATCGTTTCCCACCGGGCTGCCCGGCTGGCCGGAGCGGCGATTGCCGCCGTCGTTTCCTGGAGGGATGCCACCCTTGACGATTATCATGTAATTGCCATCGACGGGAGCCTTTTTGAAAAATATCCGGGATTTCCAGACGCCCTGCGGGAAACCCTGCGTGAACTGTACGGCGCTCAGGCGGCCCGAATCGCCACTCAGCCTGTTCATGACGGATCGGGAATCGGCGCCGCGATCATCGCCGCCGTGGCCTTTTCCGCTCCCCACCCGGGCCCTCCCCTTGAAGGGGAAAACTGGATGTAATGGTTTCAATAAGTTGAGATTGCATTTTCAGGTGAAAGGAGAAAGGGATGATGGAAAGCAAAATTGCGGTTGCCCTGAAACTGGCATATCCCCCCGTAGCCATTCTCTGGGCTGACGAAAAGCCGGCAGATGCCCTGGGATTTAAGGAAGGCAAATGGGGCTGCGTAATGTGGATGCTGGCCAGCGCGGCGAAGGGGAAGGCGGCAGCCTTTGATGAGAAAACGTATGGCTGCTGGGGCGGGGGAATTGGCCTGGGTTTCGGTAACCAGTACCTTAATTTTCCCGGAGGGATAGAATGCTTCTGCCGTTTTTTGTCAACGGGAAACGAACAATCGGCAACTGGCCAGGCAGTGGCCAGGCAATTGGCGCCCTTTGTCGAGAAGGATTGGCTCGAAGATTTCCTTCAGGGTGAGGGGTTCATTAAAACGCCGGAACTTGTCAAGGATTTTGTTGACAACCTGCCCATCATGCAGGTTCCTGCAAGGTATGTGCTTTTTAAGCCCCTGGAAAAGGTGGATCTCGAAAAAGAGCAACCCGAGATAATTGTTTTCCTTGCCGATCCGGATCAGCTTTCCGCCCTGGTAATTTTGGCCAATTACGGAAGAAAAGGGAATGAAAACGCTATTATTCCGTATGCCGCGGGATGCCAGACCATTGGCATTTACCCCTACCGGGAAGCGCAGTCGGACAATCCCCGGGCGGTGGTCGGCCTTACCGACCTCTCCGCGCGGAATAATCTGAAGAAACAGCTCGGCAGAAATCTGTTTTCCTTTGCCGTCCCGCTGAAAATGTTTCAGGAGATGGAGGAGGACGTTTCAGGCAGCTTCCTCCAGAAGAACACCTGGCGGGCATTGTGCGCATAGCCTGACGGAAAGGGCGGCTGTGTTTTTCCGTCAGCGTGTTGCGCAGAGCTCCATGATTCTGTTTTTGATGTCGTCTCTTATTTTGCGGATGGCTTCCAGCTTTTCGTCCTGCGTGCCGGAAATCTGGGATGGGTCGGGGAACCCCCAGTGGAGGCGCTTGAAGACGCCGGGGAAAAAAGGGCAGCGCTCGGCGCTGGCCTCGTCGCAGACGGTGACGACCAGCGAAAACAGCTCGCCCGTCTGGAGGAAGTCAAAAACGCCTTTGGTCTTGTTTTCGGAAATGTCGATGCCGATCTCCGCCATTGCCCTGACGACAAGGGGGTTCAGCAATCCCGGTTCCAGTCCGGCGCTTTTCGCCTCAAAGCGATCGCCACACAGGTGATTCATCAGGGCTTCGGCCATCTGGCTGCGGGCGCTGTTGTGAACGCATACAAAAAGGACTTTTTCTCTTTCCATAATTTTCCCCTGTGTTATCTTATTGATAAAAACCATTATGGCCATAGGGCTTGGCATATTTTTCTTTCCTGGGAGGCAATTGCAAAACTCTCACATTCTGTCATTCCCGCAATGATTTTAAGCGGGAAAACGAAGTTTAATGTTCATAATCTGGTTCTAACTGCTTGAAAAACCGTATTCCCGATAGAAGCATTGTGTACATTAAGCTCCGCTTTCGGGAATGATAAATAGTTTTGCAATTGGCTCCTGGTAAATTCCCTTGCCTGTAGAATAAAGATGAATTATCCTATAGTCAATGGTAATTTCAGTTAAATATTTGAACTTCTTCACATTCACTTTGTGATGTTCTTCACAGATTAGGTGAGCAATTGATTGCGCTGATCAATATACTTAAAACTATCCCATTATTTGCCTTGCTGACCGAGGCGGAGCGGGAACTTTTGGCCGGCCTCCTGCGGCGCAAGAGCATCAAAAAACATGAGCTCCTCTTTCGCCAGGGCGATGAAGGAACGGCTTTTTACATCATTTTGCAGGGGAGAATAAAAATATCCGTATCCAGAAGGAGGGAGAAAGTAACGCTGGCGATTCTTGGTCCAGGGGAATTTCTGGGGGAAATGGCACTGCTTGATGGACTGCCCCGCTCGGCCGATGCGGCGGCGCTTGAGGATTCTCAGCTCTACGCCCTTAACCGCAAGGATTTTCTTTTCTTTCTGGGAAAAAATGAAAACGCCGTCCGCGCCATCCTTCACTCCCTCTCCAAGAGATTACGCAAGACCGACGATCAGTTGGCGGAGATGTGTTTCCTCAATTTATCGGCGCGGCTGGCAAAACAACTCGTCGAAATGGCGGCGCCGCAATCCGCTTATGAAAATCATCCGGAATCCTTTTCGGTGATTATCTCCCAGCAGGAATTGGGAAACATCCTCGGTGTCTCCCGGGAGAGCATCAATAAAGAATTAAGAATACTCCGCGATAAGGGCTGTGTGTCAACATTACGAAATACTATTATAATCAAAGATTTAGAATCTTTAAGACGACGAATGCCCTGAATCGGACAGACGCGGCATTATCGAAATGGCTGCCAGCTTGCGTTCGCGTCTGACGAGAATCCCCTACGGCGATCAGGCAATCTTCATAAGGACTTCCTACTTTCGGCGCCTCGGAGGGTTTAAGGAGATTCCGATTATGGAAGATGTGGAGCTCATGCAGAGGATCAAACAAAGCGGGCAGAGGATTGCCATTTTCCGGGAGCCGGTGATGACGTCGGCGCGGCGCTGGGAAAAAGAGGGTCTGGCCTTCGGCACGTTGCGAAACTGGTTTCTGATGATTATGTACCTTTGCGGAGTGACGCCGGAGCGGCTCGCGCGGTTTTACCGGGAAGGGCCATGAAGATTCTTCTTGCTCCATAAGAAATTCAAAACCCGTGAGAGATGATTTTTACCCCGTTGGGAAAATAGTGACCGGCATAATGCTGAACAATCCTGCACATCAGAACCGTTGTCTGGCGGTCTTTGTCCGCGCTCCCCAGCCGGGGAAGGTCAAGACCAGACTGGCCGGGACCTGCGGCGATTCTTTTGCCGCCGAACTTTACGGCTGTTTCGTGGACGATCTGCTGGAGGCGCTGGCCCCGGTGAACTGCCATCTGGAGATTTTCTTCACGCCGGCAGAAAGTGAGTTCGAGATCAGCGACCGATTTGGCAAACGCTTCGCCTATACGCCGCAAAAAGGGGAAGGGCTCGGGGAAAGGATGGCAAATGCCTTTAAAACATGCTTTGCAAAGGGATTTGCTGCGTCCCTGCTTATTGGGAGCGATTCGCCGGATCTGACCGCAGAGGTGATCGAGGAGGCTTTTCAGGCGCTGGAAAACGGACAGGACGCAGTCGTTGGCCCGGCCTGCGACGGCGGCTATTATCTGATCGGCTTTCGCGCCGCGGCGTTTGCTCCGGCTGTTTTCAACGAACTTCCCCGGGGAGAAAACAGCGTTTTGGAAGAAACCTTGGCCCGTCTGCGCGACAGAGAATGTATATTCCACCTGACGCCGGTGTGGCACGATATCGATACGGAGCAAGATTTGCGGCACCTTTGGAGCAGGCATCAAGATAGCCCGTTTGGCCGTTCGCGAACCATGGCCTTCCTGCGAAAACGCAGGGGTGGAGAGACGCGCGAACGGTAAATTGGTCGGAGGCGATAAAGTCAGGCGATGGGATATATGGGTCATGCGACCCTTTTTTATTGCCTACCGGGGATTAGTACTGGGGAAAGTACTTTCAGTAATAGAAAAAGGGTCCGGGAACAACACCGAACCCACTGTTTTCATTTTTGGTAGTCCCACGGGGGCTTGAACCCCGGTTTCCGGCGTGAGAGGCCAGCGTCCTAACCACTAGACGATGGGACCATGGTTTATGATTATCGTTGCACCCGCTGGGCCATAAGCAAAAAACCAGCCAACCGTCCCTGCGGCAACACCGCGTGTGGAAGGTGCTTTCTAATTGAGTAATGGCAAATTGTCAAGATCAAAGTTGATCAATTACTGCGGGCCTTGATGTAATCGACCGCCTTGTTTATCTTTCCCAGGACGCGCTTTTTGCCGATGGTTGCCATAATCTCGTCTATCCCGGGGCTTACCGTCTTTCCGGTCAGGGTAACCCGCAAGGCCTGGGCCAGCCACTTGAGCTTTGTGCCCCGCTCCTCGGCCAGCGCCCGCAGAAAAATCTCGATGCCGTCTTTTGTATAATCGGCAACGCCGGGAAGCTTTTCGGCTACCGCCTCCAGATGTCCCAAATACTCCGCCGTCAAAAATTTCTCCGCCGCCGCCGGTTCGTATTCCACCTCATCCTTGAAGAAGAACGCTCCGGAATCGGCCATCTCCACGATCGTCCGCGACCGGGTGCGGAGGTTTTCCATCGCCTTGCGGACAAATTCGCCATCGGCAAGATTAAAGCCTTTTTCAGCCCAAAAAGGGGTCACCGCGGCGATGAGCTTCTCCTGGGGATAATTTTTTATGTAATGCTGATTCAGCCAGAGGAGTTTCTCCGGGTTGAAAACGGCCGGCGATTTACCGACCGACTCCAGCGAAAACTCGCGAATGAGATCTTCTATCGTAAAAATCTCCTGATCGCCGTGCGACCAGCCCAGACGGACGAGATAATTCACCAGGGCCTCGGGGAGAAAACCCATATCCTTGTATGCCATAACCGACGTCGCCCCGTGCCTTTTGCTCAGACGCGCCTTGTCAGAGCCGAGAATCATCGGAACATGCCCAAACAGCGGGATATCGTACCCAAGCGCCTCATAGAGCAGTATCTGCTTGGGCGTATTATTGACATGGTCGTCGCCCCGGATAACATGGGTGATTGCCATCTGCGCGTCATCAACGACGACTGCGAAATTGTAGGTAGGATACCCGTCCGTTCTCTCGATGATCAGGTCGTCAAGTTCATCGTTATTGAAGGAGATCCCCCCTTTGATCAGATCGCGGACAACCGTGACGCCTACCTCCGGACAGCGGAACCGCACGACCGTGTTGGCCGATTTTTTCAGTCCCCTGTCCCGACAACAGCCATCGTATTTGGGTTTTCTTCCCTCGGCAAGGGCTTTTTTCCTTTTTGCGTCGAGCTCATCCGGGGTGCAGTCACAGTAGTAGGCCTTCCCCTCGTCGATCAGTTTTTCCACCATCTGCCGGTGAATAGACACCCGCTCTGCCTGAAAATATGGCCCCTCGTCCCAGTTCAGCCCCAGCCAACGCATCGCATCCAGAATCGCCTGCGTCGATTCATCCGTGGAGCGCACCTGATCGGTGTCTTCTATTCTCAAAACAAAAGTGCCGTTGTACCGCCGTGTAAAAAGCCAGTTAAAAAGGGCCGTTCTGGCGCCGCCGATATGGAGATAACCCGTCGGAGACGGGGCAAAACGCGTTCTTATTTTTTCGTCGTTCATGATTTTTAACCTTCCGGAAATTGTTTCCCTGAACACATCCATTTTCAGCGCTGCAATTCCACTGTCCTTCTTGCGATTGGTCTCCGTAATCTTCAATATTTTACAAATAAAGCCAAACAAGCCGCCATCTATAGGACTGGACAAGACTTTTGTCAAGCCGCATTTAGCAAAACTGGCAGAATGAGGAACAAAGAATGGCTCTGCCGCTTTTGCGGGGAAAGAACAATTGCGGTTTCGAAAGGGTTATGATAGGGAAGCGACGCGGAAAATGCAGTTTAATGTTCATGGCAGGGTTCCTTTTCGGGACAATGAAAAAAATAAAACAGCGAGGCGGAAAATGAAGGTAAAACTGATGGGCGCGGCAAGGACGGTTACCGGTTCCTGTTATATTGTCGAAGCGGCGGGGCACAGGTTTGCCATTGACTGCGGCATGCATCAGGGCAACGAGGAGATAGAAAAGCGCAACTGGGATGTTGATATTTATAACCCCCATGAAATCGAATTTGTCCTGTTGACCCACGCCCATATTGATCATTCCGGCCTGATTCCCCGCCTCGTGCAGAAGGGATTCAAGGGCAAGATATACATGACGCCCCCCACCCGGGAGCTTCTCCATATCATGCTTCTGGACAGCGCCCACATCCAGGAGATGGAAGCGCAATGGAAAAGCGTAAAACGGCGGCGTCACGGGGAATCCATCAGCACCCCGCTCTATGTGCAGAAAGACGCAATGGACTCCTTCCCCCTTTTTTCCGCAATCACCTATGATGAAGCTTTTTCGCCGTTTCCCGGCTTGACGGTTACGTTCCGGGATGCGGGCCATATCCTTGGCGCGGCGATGATGGAACTGTCCCTTACCGAGGATGGGAAACAGAGCAAAATCGTCTTTTCCGGGGACATAGGCAGGCCGTCGCAACTCATCGTCCGCGATCCGGTTGTTATCGAAGAGGCGGATTTCCTCTTTATGGAGTCCACCTACGGCAACCGCAACCACAAGGATGAAAAGGACAGTCTTGAAGAACTTGCGGAAGCGATTGCGTACAGTTACAAACGGAAGGAAAAGGTGATCATTCCGGCCTTCGCCGTCGAACGCACCCAGGAGATGATCTACTCTCTGCACCTGCTGGCGAAGGATGGCCGCCTTCCCGACATCCCCGTGTATGTGGACAGCCCGCTTGCCATCCAGGCAACGGAGATATTCAAGAAATGCAAAAAATACATGGATGAGGAGACCAGACTAATCCTCGAAAACGGCGACGACCCGCTGCAGCTTCCCCGGCTCCAATACACCCAGTCCACCGCCGAATCGATTGCAATCAACAATACGCAGGGACCGGCAATCGTCATCTCTGCAAGCGGCATGGCCAATGCCGGCCGCATCAAGCACCATCTGCGCCACAACCTCTGGCGGGAGGGGGCAAGCGTTGTCTTTGTCGGATTCCAGGCGCAGGGGACGCCGGGCAGGAAGATCATCGACGGCGCCGAAAAGATTCACATTCTGAACGAGGATGTCGCCGTACGCGCGAAGATATTCACGATTAACGGCTTTTCCGCCCATTCCGGACAAACCCAGCTTCTGGAATGGTTCGGACATTTTAAAAACAGGGATGTCAAACTTTTTCTGACACATGGCGAGTACACAGCCCAGCAGGAACTGGCGAGGCTGATCAAGGAACGTTTCGACGTCGTAGCGGCGATCCCCGATTATCTTGAGGAGATAACGCTGACGCCGGGGATGCAGCCCAAAGTGGTTGCCTACCCGGAAAAGGCCGAACCACGGATAGACTGGGGGTACCTGATCTCCGACCTCGAAGGAAGGCTTGCCCAGATTCAAAACCGCCGGGAGGCGCTGGAGAAAAAGAGGTGGGTGGAGCAGGTCGAGCTCCGCGACCGGCTTCTCGAAACGAGCCGGGACCTGGCAGGAATCATTGCCGAAATCTGATACATTCAGAGATTTATCCGGTAACTGAAGGTGGCGGTTACATTGAGGCGCGAAAGATTGAAGGAGGCGGGCAGCGGGTCAAAGGGCGAGGCGCCCCTGATGCAGGCAAGTGCCCCTTCATCAAGAAGAAAGTTTCCGGAACTGGTGAGTACGGTGGAGCCCGCCAGAGTTCCGTTCGCCGCTATGGTAAAGCGGATTACGGCGCTTCCCTCCCGGTTTTCGGCGAGGGCCTGAGGCGGGTATGACCAAAGATTCTCGATCCGGCGGCGGATCTTCAGCAGATAAGGTTCATAAACGCCGCCGGGGTTTTCGAGCCCCACCGACGCCTCACTGGCGAGATCGGCTTCCGTGCCAGCGTCGGCAAAAGTTCGTGTCGGCGTTTTCGAATGTCTGGCGCGGGGTTTTTCCACCTCCTGAGGCGTTTTCAACTCTACCTTTATAACCGGATCGTGATGCGTCACTGCCGGCAGCTTGAGGCGGAGCGAAAGCAAGATCACCAGTGCGTGAATTGTCAGTGAAAACAGAATAAAAAGAATCAGGAATTTCTTTTTCATCGTGTACCGCAAGCCGTTGGGCAATTATAAATGAAGCAGCCGATTTCCGCCTGTAAATTGTCGTTCTGCCTTGTATTATGGTTACATTCCGGTAAAAAGTCAAAGGTGTAAACGTTAACAGAGAAAAATTAATTCGAAAAAGAGTCACTCCTCGCGAAAATGATAAAAGCATTAAAAAATTGCCAGGGCAGTCCGGAGATGGATGAAAAATGGATGCAGGCGGCTTTCGCCCAGGCTGAGCTGGCCCTGGCCAACGGCGAAGTGCCGGTCGGCGCGGTTATTGTAATGAATGACGAATTGCTTGCCGCCGCCTGCAACAGTCCGATTGCCCTGCACGACCCCTCAGCCCACGCCGAGATTCTCGCCATCCGCGCGGCCGCGTCGCTAATCGGCAATTACCGCCTCGCCGACGCCACCCTTTACGTTACGCTGGAACCCTGCCTGATGTGCGCCGGGGCCATCATTCAAACCCGGATAGCGCGACTTGTCTTCGGGGCAGCCGATCCCAAAAACGGCGCCGCCCAAAGCCTGTATCATGTTTTTGACGACCGGCGCCTCAACCACGCAGTCGCCGTTCAGGGTGGTGTTTTACACGAAGCGTGCGGAGAAATTTTAAGTGGATTTTTTCGCCGGAAAAGGTTATCCTCCCCGCGTTAAAAAGCTTACCGAAGGAAGCGGGCAATGCGCGGTCCTATAAATAAAGCGCTTGCCATTATTATTCTTAATAAAAGCCTTCCCTTTGGTCGGGAAGGCTTGCTGAACCGGAGAGGTACCGAAGTGGTCGTAACGGGATCGACTCGAAATCGATTTGGGGGCCAAAAGCTCTCACGGGGGTTCGAATCCCCCTCTCTCCGCCAATAGCATGTTTCATGTTGTTTTCTACAGTCCAAAGAAGAGAAAGAACCCGTTAGAAATAGCGGGTTTTTCTTGTCTATGTCCAGGATGATGTTATGTTGTTTCCCTGAATCCAAGTTTTTTGGAGGTAACTATTGGGGTAACTTTGTCAGACCTGGCGAATTGAGACGCGCTGAATTGTCGGAGATCAATCTTGATGAAGCCGTCTGGAACATCCCGACAGAGAAGATGAAAACGAAGCAAGCGCACATCGTTCCGTTATCGAAACAGGCCCTTGAAATACTCCGGGAAATATATCCGCTCACCGGCAACGGTAAATATGTTTTCCCCTCTATCAGATCGACGGCGCGACCGATGAGCGAGAATACCATCAACGTTACATTGCGGACTCCGGATATGACAACGAGCGCATGACGGGACACGGCTTCCGGGCAAGGGTGCGAACCATCCTTGATGAAGTCTTCCATGTCAGGCCGGAGTTGATCTAGGCGCAGCTTGCCCATGCCGTCCGCGATCCTCTTGGCCGGGCATACAATGCAAAACCATCGTAGAGACTTGTAGAGACCAACAGAAAGGGCCCCCTCGCGGGAGCCCTTTATTTATGGCTGGGAGACGTGGATTCGAACCACGATTCACGGAGTCAGAGTCCGTTGTCCTACCATTGAACGATCCCCCACTGAACAGGGCTCGCCATTTACCATAGGAAGGAAGGATTATCAATAAAAAAGTTGTTTCCAGAAAAATATGGACAAGATCAAACAGTTTCATATAGAAGGTCAAACGACGCGGTAAAATCCGTTCAGAAGCTTCTTTATTTTTGGGGATGCTCGTGTCGAAACACGGCTCGTTTTTATTGAGCCGAATATATTCATGAAGAAGGGAAATAAATGTCAACGATCACCGAAAAAACTGATCTGGAAGGGCTGACCCTGCTGGGAGGGGACAAAAAACCCGTCCGGAAATTAGAGACGTTTCCCAATCACAACCAGGGGCGCGATTATCTGATTACCATGCGCTCAGATGAATTCACCTGCCTGTGCCCGGCAACCGGGCAGCCGGACTTTGCGGCTCTGACGATTCAATACATCCCCGACCAAAAGATACTGGAGTCCAAGTCGTTGAAGCTATACCTGTGGTCTTTTCGCGATCAGGGGGTATTTCATGAACACGTGGCCAATGCGATACTTGACGATCTGCTCGAAGTCCTTTCGCCGCGCTGGTGCAAGATAACGGCGGAGTTTGCGGTGCGGGGCGGGGTATCGATCAAGGTGGAGGCGGAGCACGGCGCAAAATGCGCCTGACCCCGCCCCGTTTTTCGTTGCCGCGTCTCTTGCCCTCTCTTGTCCAGGTCTCCCCGTCTATTCAGGCGGGTACATCGCTTCGATGAGCGGCCCGTATTTCTGGTTGATGACCTGTCGCTTCATCTTCAACGTCGGCGTGAGTTCGCCGGTATTCTGAGACCACTCGGCTTCCAGCAGCGTGAATTTTCGGATCTGCTCAACCCGCGCGTAATCCTTCATTCGCTCCGCCAGCTCCTTTTCGTAGAGACTTTTGACCTCCGGTTTGCCGATCAATTCAGCGCGGTTCGCAAAGGCGATATTGTTTTCCCCGGCCCAGAGCTCCAGGGTAGCAAACGTTGGGACAATCAGCGCCGACAGGTACTTGCGGTTGTCGCCGATGACCACCGCCTGCTCGATTAACGGAGAAGCCGCGAGGGCATTTTCAATGTTCTGCGGGGAGATGTTCTTGCCGCCCGAGGTGATTATGAGATCCTTGATCCGGCCGGTGATCTTGAGATACCCGTCCGCGTCGATCTGGCCGATGTCGCCGGTACGGAAAAAACCGTCCTCGGTGAAGGCGGCCTTCGTCGCCGCCTCGTTTTTGTAGTATCCCTTCATGACCTGGGGGCCCTTGATGATGATTTCCCCGTCCTCAGCGATCTTGATGATCGTGTCCTGCAACGCGGGGCCGACCGTTCCCGGTTTGATATGTTTGGGCATGTTTCCGTTGGTAACCGGGGCCGTCTCGGTGAGGCCGAAGCCTTCGAGCACCTTGATCCCCATTCCCAGAAAGAACTCTGCATCGGCTACGGACAGGGGGCCGCCTCCGGAAACTGCCGCCTCGAGCCGGTCCATCCCCAGGGCAACGCGAAGCTTGCTGAAGATGATCTTGTCGGCAAGGTTGTACTTGATGGCAAACAGGCCGGTGCGGGGCTTGTTTTCACAGACGTAAGGCAGGTTCTCCTTGGCGATCCCCATTGCCCAGTTGAAGAGGGCTTTCTTGACGGGGGAAGCGGAAGCTACCTTTGCGACTATTCCGGAGTGCACCTTTTCGTAAATGCGCGGCACGCTGACCAGGAACGTGGGCCTGATTTCCTGAAAGTTTTCCAGCAGTTTTTCCGTGCTTTCGGCGAAGGCGACCTTGTGTCCGCCAAGGAAAATCGGGCTATAGTAGCCGACGGTTCGTTCGAGGGAATGGGCGAGGGGCAGAAAAGAGAGAAAGGTGTGGCCGGGTCTCAGAAACTCGGGATCTACCGCCCGAAGCTGGTTTACATTGGCAACGAAATTGTGGTGGGTAAGCATGACGCCCTTGGGGGGGCCGGTCGTGCCGGAGGTATAGATGATCGTTGCCAGATCGTCGAAGCCGATGGGCGGCAGCCTTTTGTCAAAATCATCCTTTGCCGGGTAGCCCCTGCCTTCGCTATAGGCGTCCTGCAGGGCGATAACGCCTTCGGGGAGGCTTGTTCCTTCCTCAAACAGTACAATCTCGCTCAGGGTCGGAAGCACTGGTTTGACCTTGAGGATCTTTTCCGCCTGCTCTCTGGTCCCGACAAAGCAGAGCCGGGCGTCGGAATTTTCGATAATGTACCGCGCCTCTTCCGCCGAATTGGTTGCGTAGATCGGGACGTTTACGGCGCCGACGGAGATAATGGCAAGATCCGCCACCCACCACTCATAACGGTTTGGCGAGAACAGCGCTACCTTGTCCCCGGGCTGGATTCCCCGGTTAATTAGAAACAGCCCCAGAACGCGCACCAATTCGTTAAGCTTTTTCCAGGAGAGTTCTTCCCATTTGCCCTTGTTCTTCCAGAGAATAAGGGTTTCGTCGCCGTATTGTGCAACGCGGTTCTGGAATACAGCGCCCATCGATGTTTCCTTGAACATTGTCATTGGCTTTCCTCCATGAGAATCTTAATTAATGGACATTGAAATAAGGTCTTTGCGTTATGGACTTTTCCCCGACTGTTTTTTGCGAAACCGGTAAATCGCCGTCCCGGTCATGATCATCGCTATGCACAGGATTTGTCCCATGCTGAACGGGCCATACACAAAACCGAGTTGACTATCCGGTTCGCGGAAAAACTCTATAAAGAAGCGAATGAAGCCGTATCCTGCTATGTAGCAGGCAACGATCGCACCGGTAAAAGAAAATTTCTTGCGGATCGCCCAGAGGATGACGAAAAGGACAATCCCCTCGAAAAACGCCTCGTAGAGCTGCGAGGGATGGCGCAGCAGGTGTCGCGGGTCAAGGGGGAAAAGCATCCCCCAAGGGACATCCGTCGGTCTTCCGTATAATTCGCCATTGATGAAATTGCCGATTCGTCCGAACGTGTAGCCGAGGGGAATCGCCGAGGCGAAAAGATCGGCAAAACGCCAGAATTCGATACCCCTTTTCCAACAGAAGATTATGCCGGCCAGCAGAACGGCGATGGCGCCGCCGTGATATGACATCCCGCTTATTCCAGTAAAACGAATCCCGTCCTCGAATTGAAAGGGAAGGATTATCTCCAGAGGGCGCTGGAGATAATAATCCAGATTGTAGAACAGCACATAACCGAGGCGACCGCCGACAATCACCCCGAAGATCGCCCAGGTAAAGAAATCCTGAACCAGCTCGGCGGTATAGGGCAGTCCATCCACTTTGATCCGGCGCATTATCAGCAGATAAACGCTCAAAAAGGCGGCCAGATACATCAGGCTGTACCAGCGCAACTGAAACGCCCCTATCTGCAAGAGCCAGGGGGTTATATGAGAGGGGAGATCCCTCCAGAGGGCTATCAAATTCTCCACTTAGTAGGCCTCTCCCTTTAGATCTTCCACGTAAAGCTGGGCGGAGTAAGCGGCGTTCGCTCCATCCCCGCAGGCGGTCACCACCTGGCGGAGTTGTTTGGCGATGCAATCGCCGGCGGCGAACAGCCCCTGGGCCGATGTTTTCATGTTGGCGTCAACCTTGACATAACCGCGTTCGTCCAGAGCAACCAAGGCCCGCAGCATCTCCGTGTTGGGATTCAACCCGACAAAGATGAAGAGCCCGCTTACCGAAAGTCTGACATCCTCGTTTGTCTTCAGGTTATGCGCCTTGACCCATTGCAGAAGATCGAGGCCGTCCACCTTATCGACAACGGAATCCCAGAGAAATTCTATCTTGTCGTTGGCCAAAGCGCGCTGCTGCAGGATTGCCGTCGCGCGCAGGCGATTCCGGCGGTGAATAACCGTGACCTTGCGGGCAAACTTGGTAAGATAGATCGCCTCCTGGATCGCCGTATCCCCGCCACCGACAACGGCAACGTCCCTGTTTTTGAACAGGGGGGCATCGCAGGTAGCGCAGAACGAAACGCCCCTGCCGATGAACCGTTCCTCGCCGGCCACGCCGAGGCGGCGCCAGTTTGCCCCCGCCGCAAAAATCACGGTAAGCGCCTTATAGCTCTTGCCTTCCGCAACCACTTCCCATCCTTCCTTGCCGTCCACTGTAGCTTTCTTTATCTCCGCAACATCATCGGCTGCGGTTTCGAGACCGAAACTCACCGCCTGCTTTTTAAAGTCTTCGACTAATTCAAGGCCATTAGCACCGCCCCGGCCGGGATAGTTTTCGATCGCGTCCGTCATCGTGATCTGGCTTGCAGTCGAGGCCCCCTCAAACAGGATTGCGCTGAGTGCCGCCCGCACCGCGTAAATCCCCGCGGTGAACCCGGCCGGTCCGCCCCCAACGATTGCAACATCGTATTGCTTTTCGTTCGCGTTCATTTTTGCCTCCTGATATATTAATTTGATTAATTCGCTTGAAATTGACATTTGCTTACTAAACCTTAACCGCATACTTTGTAAAGTAATTTTTTGCGAGCGAGCGCTCGTTTTTCTTGACAGCCCCGACCTTATCCCCTATAGTCTTTACCTGTCACGTTTGAGACTTGTGGCCATTCATAAAAACACGGGAGAAAAGTCATGGCCGAAAATCCATTGCATCTGCTTCTTAGCCCCAAATCCATCGCGGTCGCCGGCGCCAGCAACAATCCGGAAAAAATGGGAACTCTGCAGGCTCTTTCCATATTGAAAGATGGTTTTCCGGGACAATTTTATCCGATTCATCCGACTGAGAAAACAGTCCTGGGTCACAAGGCGTACCCATCCGCGTCCGCCCTTCCGGAGGCGCCGGATCTGCTTCTTCTGATCGTTCCCACCGCGTTGGTAATCCCCATGCTTGAAGATTTCGCGAAGCTTGGCACGAAGCGGGCAATAATCATCAGCGCGGGGTTCAAGGAAATCGGCCCGAAAGGCAGGGCTCTGGAGGAACGCCTGCAGGAAATTGCGAAAACTTACGGGCTTCGCTTTCTCGGTCCGAACTGCATGGGGATCGTCAACACGGCGCTTCCCTTAAACCTGACTATCGGTAAGATGGACAGAAGACCGGGAGCGCTCGGCATGGTTTCCCAGAGCGGCACCTACGTCACCCAGACGCTCTGGTATCTTCGGGAACGGGGAATCCGCTTCAGCAAGGCAATCAGTTGCGGCAACGAGGCCAACATCGATATGGCTGACGCCCTTGAATACCTCGGCCAGGACGAGCAGACGAAGGCGATTGTCATGTATATAGAAGGGATACGCGACGGCCGACGTTTTATTGAAGCAGCGCAGAGAATTACTCCCCACAAGCCAGTGCTTGCCCAGTACGTGGGAGGTTCCGCCTCCGGCGCCCGTGCGGGTCTGAGTCACACCGGTTCGCTGGCCGGGCCGGATCTTCTCTACGAGGGCATTTTTAAGCAGGCCGGGATCATTCGTTGCGATTCCATTGAAGAACTCTACGCCCACGGCTGGACGCACGCGACCCAACCGCCGCTGCGCGGTCGCCGGCTTGCGGTTGTTACCAATTCCGGAGGACCGGGCACGGCGATCTCCCACAACGCCGATCAGGGAGGAATGATTGTGCCCCGTTTTTCCGACGGGTTGCAGGCAAAAATCAGGGAGTTGATTCCTCCCCATGCATCCAGCGCCAATCCGGTTGATCTGACCTACCACCGGGAGATGAAGGTTCTGACCACCGTAATTCCGGAAATGATTATGGAAAGCGGCGAGATTGACGGTCTTGTCCTGCACGGAGCAGTGGGTTCCGGTTTTATAAAAATGGTTTACGACCACATGAAGGAGATGACGGGGGGAATGACGGAAGATGAGGCTTCCCGGCAGCTGTCTCACGACATGACCGAGGCTTTGGCTCTCCCCTGGAAACATAACCTGCCGATGGTGATCAGCTCCTTTTTCGGTCGTGGCGACGACAATACGTCCAGATACATGGATGGCGATATCCCCGTCTTTGATTCTCCGGAGAAGGCGGCGCGGGGAATGGCCTCGCTGCTTTGCCGCCTGCGGATACAAGAGAGAAAGCCGATAGTGAAGCCGATCCTGCCGGAAGTTGCCGCGGAGGGGCTGAGAATAATGAAAACCGCCCTTGCCGCCGGGCAGCAGGCCCTCGACGAGCATCAGGCCAAAAGACTCCTTGCCGCGTACGGTGTTCCCGTCACGCGGGAGCAATTAGCCGATTCTGAGGCAGAGGCCATAAAAGCGGCGGAGGAAATAGGGTTTCCCCTTGCCCTCAAGGCGTGTTCCCCAAATATTATGCACAAATCCGGTAAGGGACTGATTGAACTGAACATTCAGACAAAAGAGGCCCTGCTGAGGGCCTTTTGTGCGGTGCGAACCGCCGCAGGTGGAGAAATACCGATTTTAATCCAGCAAATGGTCATCGGGCGCCGCGAGTTTGTCGCGGGCATGACGAGATTCCCTGGTTTTGGCCCCTGCGTGCTGTTCGGCCTGGGGGGGATATTTACCGAGGCGCTGCAAGACGCCACCTTCCGCGCGGCGCCGTTCGGGATTACCGAGGCGGCGGAGATGCTTGAAGACATCAAGGCCAAAGCGCTGCTCGGCGAAATTCGCGGGATGCCGGCGGTAAACGCACCCGCGCTTGCCGCCATTCTGCAAACGTTGGGGAATATAGCCGTTCTCCACCCGGAGATCGCCGAGATAGACCTCAATCCGCTTATTTTGGCAGGGGCTGAGCCGCTTGTCGCCGACGCGCTTTTTGTCCTGGAAAGCTAGCCGGCGACTGGTTCTTTAAGAGATTGGACGAACCCTGCTTCATCAACGCAAAAAAACAAAGAGGTAAATAAATATGGAACGAAGAGACTTTCTGAAAGCGGCGGCAGGGGCATCGGCAATTGCATTATGTCCGTTTGCCGAAGGCGTCGGGGCAGCTCCGAATCCCATGAAGACCGAACAATTTGCCTCTGGCGCTCCGACCAGGGTATTTCTGGCAGGTGTGGGCAAGGGCGCTTCCGAGCAGGATATAAAAACAGCGGTCCGCAATGCCGCCGAGATGTCCACCGACTTTTCCTGGCTGTCCAGGGGTGATGCCGTCTTCATCAAACCGGTAAACAATTCAGACAGCCCCTATCCCGCCACCACAAGCCCTGCCGCCATTGCCTCCATGATCGGACTCCTTAAGGAAAAAGGGGCGCGCAGGGTAATTGTGGGCGACATGTCCGGGGTCCGGGACCTGCGATTTTCTCCGAAATCTCTTTCCGGAAGCTCTCGCGCTTTGATGATTGCGTCAGGGTTGGCGAAGGCTGTTCAGACCTCTGGCGGAGAGCTGCACTGCTTCGAGGAAAGCGGGTGGGAGGCCTTTTATGAGGATTTTCCGTCTGCCGGTTCACACTGGAAGCGCGGCCTCATGATGCCCAATATTCTCAAGGAGATTCAGCACATCGTCCTGATGCCCCGCTGCTCCAGGCATGTATTGGCGGGGAGCTCATTGGGGCTGAAAGCCGCCGTGGGTTACTGGCGACATGACACGCGCCTGGAATATCACCGGGACGCGGCCACTCTGCAGGAGAAAACAGCCGAAGGCAATACGGTTGCGACCCTGAGGGATAAACAGCGCCTCGTGATTTCGGCGGCAGACAAGGTGCTTGCCACCTATGGTCCGGACAAAGGTTATGTCTTTGAACCGGATTATGGTCTGATAATCGCCTCTGACTCGGTGGTGGCCCACGACATGGTTTCGCTGGCCTGGCTTCTGGAAAGCCGGCGCCTTATGCCCGCTTCGGAAAAGAATGGCTTGATGGATACCAACAGGCTGATTCCCCAACTCGCCAATCGCGTTGTGACCGGCTGGCTGGGCGGATGGCAAGCGGCTCTGACGTCGGAAACAATGAACAAAGACAGCATCAACGCCATCTGGGATGACCGGGTGCTGGCCCGCAGCTACGAACTCTTCGGGGGCGTTCCAGCCATTCTGCTGAAGTCGGCTAACGGCGCTTTTCCGGAAGCCCTGAAGAATCGCCTGAGCAGGATGACGGCAGTTCCGGCCTGATCGTAATCGCCTGGACGCCACGCAAGGGACAATCCATTAATAAGGCCATTTAAAGAATCCCGAAGAACGATTCCGGCGAAAAAGTGCGGGGAAGGCATCTATTGCAGCGAAAATAGGGGGCCTGCGCGGTGTCAGCGGTTTTGTCAACTGCCGGGAGGGGAGTTTCTCGCCTTACCGCCGTGGAAATCATCCCTTTCGATCAGCCAAGACAGGGAGAATCCGAAAACCAGACCCCAGAAGGGCGCACCGATGTTGAATATCGCAACATTGGCAACGGTAACGATGAAGGTCAGAAGTGCACCAAAGGTAAATCGGTCTTGAAACGCGGTCGAAAACGCCGTCTGCAGTACGCGCAACATCGCAAGCCCGGCCAGCGTTGTGATGAAAGCCGGAGGGGTTGCCAGCATCAGGTGGGTAAAGAGGGACGAGAACAAAATTACCGTGGAATGAGGCGGTTTTTTGTTTGCTAATTTCCGAGAAGATGCTATCGGACGGAAGAATTTTACCCTGATTTGCGCAATGTGTTTTGCGATTGGATTATCGAAAAAAGAGGGTTTTAAAATTACAGGGATGATTGCCAAATATGGAACAGATGCCGCTTTTTCTGGATGAATTTGTTTTGCTGAACGACGCCGCAAACGCTTTCAACGAACTGCGTCTCGACGAGGCGCAGGTTTTATTGACCGACTACCGCAATCTCTATCCCGCAAGCAGAGAGGATGTGGAAGAGAAGTTGCGGATCGTCCGGTTTTTGCAGGGGCAGTTGAGCTTGCTGCCGTCCGCCGGCCCGGAACTGCCCGGTTTGCTGTTTCAACTCTGGCGCTCCTTCGAGTTATTCTGCGGTGCGCTGGCGTACAACGCCCGGATGCCGGAAAAACTACGGCGCCGTTTCTTCCGGTTGATTGCTGCTGCTGTCGAAGAGGCCTCATTGCCGGACGATTTCCAGTTGGCCGGGGACATCCCGGTCGGTTACATTTACATTCAGACCGGCGAGTATGAACGGGCGATCCACTCCCTGCAAACCTGCCTGCTTTCGATTCGGGAAAGCGCACCCCTTTTTGGTTATCTTGGCGACGCCTGGTGGGAACGCGGCAACCGGGAGACCGCACGCCAGCTTTATTTCGAGGCCTGCCTGATTGCTCCCTGCGCCATTGACTGGCAACATCTGCGCGACGAGGAGCTGAAACAACTCTTGCAGCTTTTACCCGAAGAGTATGGCTGGCCGCCGGCTCTGGCCTGCGAATGGCTTCCCGCCTGCGCGTACATCCGGGGAATCTTCAAGCCAAAAATGATCAGAATACTTGATGAATTAAGCGCTTTCACCGAAAGATACCGGGAGTTGCAGAAGGCCTTTCGCCGCAGTTCCGAACCCGTTATTGCCGCCCGCATCTTCACGAAAGGCATCGTCCTTTGCGACAACGAGCCTTTCCTCCGCAGCGTTAGCGGGATCAATTTTATTGAGATTCGGCGGGAGATGAAGTCCACCGCCCCCGACCTTTTCGCCGAATATATGAAGGCGCTGGAAAAACGACGGCGTATTTGACGGGTTGAATCTTAAAGCGCATGCGCAAATTTCTGAGGGGTATCGCAGTTATGAAAGGGCGGAATGGTTCTGCCTGTATGGCTGCACCGGTTATCTGTCCTGGCCGGTCTCGATCGCCGGCGTCGAAATGCTGAAACTGTTTTCGCCCGTTCTCCTGATCATGATGTCTATCCCGGGAAGGGAAAACCAATTTCCCGTTTTGCGCCCTTTTTCATCGATGACATCATATCCTTGAAGCGACTGGAATGTTTCCGCAGCCCGCATGGTCATATTCTCTACCAGATCTTTCATTTTGTCCGGTGTCGGTTCGATGCGCTTCCACAAATCGGAATCCAGCGTCAGAGATTTGTCCAGTCCGAGGATAGCGTTGGGAAAAGCAGCGGGTCCGCTTACGTAGTAATTGCGGTCAGGGTCGATATGATATGTCGTGTAAGCGGCGGCGACCTCGCTGTTCGGAGCAAGGCTGCCGTAATTGCCGCTGGAGAAGCGCCAGAATGCAAGAACAATAACAATTACCACCGCGATCGCCATTATTATGAAATCAGTGTTCATGGTCAGAGCCCCATATTATCTTGAGCTTCGCAATATTGCAGCAGCTTAAGCCAGCATCCATCCAGGGCCCTGCGCTGCATTTAATTTTGATCACCAAATTGACTATTGAGATACAGCAGTTGGCCGAGCAGATGCAAGAGATAAAATGGAACGTGTTGTAAAATTTTTCTTGACAAGAAAAAAAACATGTGGTCAGTAAGCGCCGAAAATGAGGTTTGGGGTTCATAAATATTTGGGCGGGATGTAAGTTAAATGGGCAGAGCGAATGTTTTTTCCGAAAGCTGGTATTGGTTTTATTACTTTATCGGATCGGTCTGCCCGGCGCTCAGGGAGAAGTAAGGAATCAACTTAACTTAACCAAGCCATGGACAGACGGAAAGACGCTGCCCATGGCTTTTTTGTTTCAGGCTGTGGGAAGAGCGAGAAGCTCGCCACGGCCTTTTTTATTAAGGGGGCAAAAGATGATTATCCTGATGAAAAAAAACTCAACAAAAGAAGATATCCACGAGGTAATGGCCTGGATTGAATCGGCTGGCTACAGACCCCACATTTCCGAGGGGGTGGAACGGACAATCATCGGCGCCGTGGGAAACGATCAGGGCAGGGTGCTGCTGAAATCCGTCGCTTTCTTGCGCGGGGTGGAAAAGGTCGTACCGATCCTCAAACCGTATAAGCTCGCGGGGAGGGAATTCCAGGAAAAAGAGACGATTGTCCGGGTCGGCAATGTGGAAATCGGGGGGCCGCAGTTTACCGTAATAGCCGGGCCCTGTTCGATCGAAAACGCGGAACAGATGATGGAATGCGGGTACATCGCCAAAAAGGCCGGCGCCCAGATTCTGCGGGGCGGCGCCTTCAAACCGCGCACCTCGCCCTACAGCTTTCAGGGGATGGGGGAAGAAGGGCTGAAGATACTGAAAAATGTGGGCGAGAAAATGGGCATGCCGGTCGTAACCGAGGTCATGGATACGAAGGATATTGATCTGATCGAGGATTACAGCGATATCTTTCAGATCGGCGCCCGCAATGTTCAGAATTTTGCCCTGCTGAAAAGGGTTGGTCTGTCCCGCAAGCCGGTGCTGCTCAAGCGGGGAATGATGACGACAATCGAGGAGCTGCTGATGTCCGCCGAATACATCCTCTCCGGGGGAAACAACCAGGTGATACTCTGCGAGCGGGGAATCCGCACTTTCGAGACTGCAACCAGAAACACCCTCGATATAAGCGCCGTTCCAGTAATCAAGGAGTTGACTCACCTGCCGGTTATCATTGACCCCAGCCATGCCGCCGGCCATGCGAAATACATCATTCCGCTTACCCGCGCGGCGGTTGCCGTCGGGGCCCATGGGGCGATCATCGAGATCCATCCGGAACCGGAAAAGGCCCTTTCCGACGGGCCGCAGTCATTGCGCCCCGAGGTTTTTTACCGCCTGATGGACGAGGTAAGGATTATGCAGGACGCCATGCAGAACAAAATCGGGAAGCTGTCATGAGAAAGCTTGGATTAACGCTTAAAAAGAACCGTGACGACTCCTATCAGATTAATATCGGCGAGGGGATTCTGGACTGGGCAGGGATGGCGCTGGGCAAAAGCGGAACCGTAAGCCACTGTGTGGTCGTCACGGACAGCACGATTGACGTCCTGCATGGAGAGCGGGTGCAAAAGGCCCTGGAAAAAGCCGGGCTCCGGATAGAGCGGATCGTACTGCCGCCGGGCGAAGAAACAAAGACGCTGGCTTCCGTGCTTGAGGTTGCCGAGCGCCTGATCTCCCTCGGGGCGGACCGGCAAACGCTGCTCGTTGCCCTCGGCGGAGGCGTGATCGGCGATCTGACCGGTTTTGTCGCTTCGCTCTATATGAGGGGCATTCCCTTTGTCCAGATGCCAACCACCCTGCTTGCCCAAGTGGACAGCAGCATCGGCGGAAAAACCGGAGTTGACGCCGTTTCCGGGAAAAATATCCTGGGGACCTTCTATCAACCACAAGGGGTCTTTATTGATACAGAGTTTTTAAAAACTCTTCCCGACGCGATTTTCCGGAGCGGTTTTGCCGAGGTGATCAAATACGGCGCCATAGAAAGGCCCTCCCTGCTCAAGGATATCGAAAAAGCCGCCGGTAAAAACGGCCTGCGGGACCCTTTGTTTTTGACAAAAATAGTTATTGAAGCCTGCCGGATCAAGAAGAGCATTGTGGAGCTCGATGAGCGGGAAGGGGGGCTGCGGCGGATTCTCAATTTTGGGCACACCATTGGCCACGCAGTGGAGGCGACATCCGGCTACAAGCTATCCCACGGTGAAGCGGTGGCGATCGGCATGGCGGCTGCGGCGCGCCTTTCCGAAAAACTCCACGGTCTGCCGGCAGGCGACGGGGAAAGGATCAAATCCGCGCTCCGCGCAGTCGGGTTTCAATACAAGATTCCAGCGGGTATTGATATCGATGCCATTCTGGCACGGTTGTCCCTGGACAAAAAAGCGGAGCTCAATGTCCATGAAGGGGGGAAAAAAATAATCAATTTTGTCATGATCCGCAGATTGGGCAAACCATTCATCCAGGGAGGCATCCGCGAAGAAATCCTGAGAGAAACGCTGGAGGAACTTAGCTTATGAGCGAAAATGCCCTCCAAGAGTTAAGGGAAAGAATTACCGGGGTTGATCGCGAAATCATCAGGTTTCTCAATGAGCGCGCCTCCTTGTCGCTCCAGATCGGCAGAATCAAAAAAGAGGCTGGCCGCGAAATCTACGACCCGTCCCAGGAGGAGAATATTTACCGCAATATCGCGGGAAATACTGCAGGAGTTTTACCCGACTGCTCCCTGAAAAATATTTTTCGGGAGATTATCTCCTCTTCGCGGGCCCTGCAGGCGCCGGTTAGCGTCGCCTACCTGGGACCGGAGGCCTCTTTCAGCCATCAGGCAGCACTGGCTCATTTCGGAAACAGCATCACGGCCGCGCCCAAGTCCGCAATTGCCGATGTTTTCAACAGTGTCGAAAAGAAGGAAAATGATTGGGGGATTGTTCCCATAGAAAATTCAACGGAAGGCTCGGTTAAGGCGACGTTGGATCGTCTGATCGCGACCCCGCTTGTCATCCGGGCGGAGGTTTTTTTACGGATACGGCTTTGTCTGCTGTCCAATTGCAACGAGAGGGGGGATGTCCAAAAGGTTTATTCGCACCCCCAGGCCCTGGCGCAATCCCAGCAGTGGCTCCGCAGATACCTGCCGGTCGCTTCCCTCATCGAGGTGGAAAGCACGGCGGGGGCGGCCCGCAGGGCGCTTGCCGATCCCTCCGGGGCTGCCGTCGGAAGCAGCCTGGCCGCTGATTTCTACAACCTCAAAATTATGGCCGAGGGCATTGAAGACAGCCCTCTCAACACGACCCGTTTTTTTGTCATCGGGAAAAAACCGGCCCGGCAGGAGGGGGGGGACACGGAAAAAAGCAAGACCTCGATCCTTTTTGGAACGGCTCATGCGGCCGGGGCCCTGCAGCATGCCCTTGCTCCCTTTGCCGAGGCGGGAATAAGTCTGACCAGAATCGAATCCTGGCCCATGAAGGAGCGGCTTTGGGAATACCTCTTCTTTGCCGATTTCACCGGCCATGGCGAAGAGGAAAAGACGCGGCGGTGCCTGGAGGAACTCAGGGGAAGGACTGCCTTTCTCAAGATACTTGGTTCCTATCCGTGGGGCGCTGAAGGGGAGCCGTCGTAATGATCGCCATTAAACCACTGGCAAATCTCAAGGCGGTTGTAGGCTTGCCGGGTTCGAAAAGCCTGACGCAGCGGGCGATGGCGATCGCCGCTCTGGCCCGGGGAGAGTCGCGGCTGAAAAATATCCTGGTCGCCGACGACACGCTCATTCTTGCCGAGGCGTTCCGGAAGCTTGGCGTAGAAATAAGGCAGAGCGGCGCTGATTTGTTAATACAAGGGGCGGGCGGGGCGATCCCGAAAACCGGCAGGGCGATATCGCTGGGCAATAACGGCACAGCGCTGCGTCTGCTTGCGGGGATTGTTTCCCTGGGAAAGGGACCATTTTTGCTGACCGGCGACAACCGCCTCTGTGAACGGCCCTTGAAACCGCTGCTGGATGCCCTTGCCGTTCTTGGCGTAGAGAGCCATACTGAAGGAGAAAAAGGTTATCCGCCGGTAACGATCGGCGGATACGGGCTGCGGGGCGGCACAGTTGTACTGTGCGATATCGGAAGCAGCCAGTACGTGTCCTCGCTGCTGATTGCCGCCCCATACGCTGCCGGGGCGATAACGATTGTCCTGGAGGGGCGGATTCCCTCTTTGCCCTACATTGCCCTGACGATCGAGACAATGGCTGCGTTTGGCGTCAGGGTTGCATTAGCCGGCAATAACCGTTACATTGTCCCCAGCGGGCAATTCTATCAGGGGCGGGAATTTACGATCGAGGGCGACGCCTCGAGCGCCTCCTACTTCTTTCTCGCAGCCGCTCTGCTGAAGGGCCGCTTCCGGGTGGAGAACATCGATCCGCAAACGCGCCAGGGCGATATCGGCTTTCTGGATGTTTTGGAGAACCTCGGCTGCGCGGTCAGCCGCGAACAGCAAGCGATTGAAGTGCTTGGGGGAAAAATGCCGAACGGGGAGATGGTATTTGATATGGCCAAAATGCCGGATATTGTTCCCTCGCTTGCGGTGCTCTGTGCGGCGCGCCAAGGCCGGAGCATCATCCGCAATGTTGCCCATCTGCGGCTGAAGGAAAGCGATCGGATTGCCGCCTTGGCCGCGGAGCTCCGCAAAACCGGAATCGTTGCCGAGGAATTGCCCGACGGTCTGATTATCGAAGGGGGAATTCCCCACGGCGCGCGGATAAAAACTTACAACGACCACCGCATTGCGATGAGCTTCGCGATTCTGGGCCTGAGCGCGCCGGGGATGGAGATCGAGGATGAGGCCTGCGTCGGGAAATCCTTTCCCGGATTCTGGAAAACTCTGGAGAGTCTGTATTGATGAACATAATTCTCATCGGGTACCGCTGTACCGGAAAAACTACAATCGGCCGGCTTTTGTCAGAGATGAGCGGTCGCCCTTTTTTTGACACGGATGAGCTGGTCTGCGGCCGCGCCGGAAAGAATATCGCCATGATCGTCGCCGCCGACGGCTGGACGGCGTTTCGAGAAAAAGAACGCTCCGTGATCGAGGAGGTGTCCGGGGCGGAAGGTGTGGTTATCGCCACCGGCGGAGGCGCCGTGCTTGATCCGGCGAATATGCAATGCCTCAAAAAAAACGGCAGGATAATCTGGCTGGTCGCCTCTGCCGATACTGTCAGCGGGCGGATGGAAGGCGATGCGGCCAGCGGCGAAAATCGCCCGTCTTTGTCGGGGGAATCGCTCTCCGAGGAAGTGAGAAAAACTTTGGCGCAGCGGGAGCCCCTCTATCGCCAAAGCGCTGATCTGGTAGTTGACACAGATGCGCTTGCCGAAAAGGAGGTTGCAGCCATCATTGGTGGCGCCTTTCCTGAAATATTCGGCCCTTTTCCTCCGGGGGATCAGGGGTAAAGACCCCTGGCAGCGCGCCGTCAGAAAGAAGGATAAAAGTAGTTTTTATGAAGAAAGGGTTTGGTGATCATGGCCGGCAACACATTTGGCACATTGTTCAGGGTAACAACATGGGGGGAATCGCACGGTCCGGCGATCGGGGCGGTGATCGACGGCTGTCCTCCCCGGATTCCGCTGACCGTTGCCGATATCCAGCAGGATTTGGAGCGACGCAAGCCCGGCGGGCTGCCCTCGACAAGTCCCAGACGCGAGGAAGACATTGTGCAGATTCTGTCGGGGGTTTTTGAAGGAAAGACAACGGGAACGCCTATTTCTCTTTTAATCAGCAATCGGGATGTCGATGAAGGCGCCTATGAAGGGTTGCGGAATCTTTTTCGGCCGGGTCACGGCGATTTCAGCTACCAGGCCAAGTACGGGATTCGCGATCACCGGGGCGGCGGGCGCGCTTCCGCCCGCGAGACTGCCGGCCGGGTTGCGGCGGGCGCCGTCGCGCGAAAAATAATCTCTGCGGCCGGAATGGAGGTGTTTGCCTTTACCCGGGAGTTGGGCGGAATATCCGCCGCCGGGCCCGTCCCTGCGGCGCGCCCCGCCGGGCCGCTTTACTGTCCCGATCCGAAAGCGGAAAAAAGGATGATCGCCCGCCTCGCGGAGGCGAGAAAGGCGGGGGATACCGTGGGCGGGATTGTTGAGGTTATCGTCCGCGGATGTCCCGCCGGCCTTGGGGCGCCGGTCTTTTCCAAGTTAGATGCCGATCTGGCCGGCGCCTTGATGGGGATAGGCTCGGTCAAGGGCGTGGAGATCGGGGCCGGCTTTGCGGCGGCAAGAATGACCGGTTCCACCTGCAATGACCAGATGGGAAAGGAGGGCTTCCGGACTAACAATGCCGGCGGCATCCTGGCGGGCATTGCCAATGGCAACGAAATAGTCATCCGCGCTGCCTGCAAACCGATTCCCTCGATCGCGCTTGCGCAGGATACCATAGACATTCACGGCAACCCCGTTACTGTCGAAATCGGAGGCAGACACGATGCGGCGGCTATTCCCCGGATCATTCCGGTTTGCGAGGCGATGGTCTGCCTGGCGCTTGCCGATCACCTGCTTCGGCAGCGGGCGATCCAAGGGGGCGGGGTGACTGATGAGTGACTTTGCGATCGGGATTATTGGAGGAACCGGAGGGATCGGTCAGTGGTTCGCCGATTTTCTTGTCCGGGAAGGATACGCCGTTCATGTAGCGGGGAGAAAAACGGGTTTGCCGGCAGCTGAACTCGCCGCCCTCTGCCGCATCGTTGTCGTGGCCGTCCCCATTGCCGCCACAATCGCTGTTATCAGGAAAATCGGGCCGCATCTTGCCGCTGACTCGCTCCTGATGGATCTTACCTCTCTGAAGGAAGAATCGGTAAGGGCAATGCTCGCCGCAACCAGCGCCGAAGTAATAGGTTGCCACCCCCTCTTTGGGCCAGACGTTTCCTCGCTGCATGGCAACAACATCATCCTCTGCCCCGGCCGGGGGGAGAGCTGGCTATCTTTTTTGAGTGGGCTTTTTGAGGCGCGCGGCACCCGGGTGACCATAACAAGCCCCGCGGAGCACGACCGAATGATGTCCCTTATCCAGGGGCTGACCCATTTCAATACGATCCTGATGGAGCTTGCCCTGCGGGATTCAGGCAGAAAGCAATCAGAACTGGGGGCATTTTCGACCCCGATATTCCGGGCAAAACAAGCGCTGGGCGCCAGGGTATTTGGGGCCAATGCTGACTTGTACGCGTCAATTCTTACAAAAAATCCCCATATCATGCAGGTTGTCGAATGTTACGAGAAAAACCTTTCCCTGGTAAAAGGACTGATCGCCGAGCGAAACACTGGGGCGCTGGCGGAACTGCTGCGAAAATAAGCATCATCCCATGTTGATGGTATGGAGTTTCAGAAGAAAATTTTTGAAGGCCTCTTTTGTTGTCTCTTTTACCGAAACCAGACGAACAAATACCGCATTGTTGTAAAATGAATAACCGTTCTCAATGGCCTCCGGATTCTCATCGTCGTCGATGAAACGCTCGATAAACGCCATTGCGAATTTTCTTGCCTCGGCCTGATTTTGTGCGGTTATTAAAAAATGATGATATTTTATTCCCTCATCTTCCGATTCGCTGATTTTTATCCAGTAGTCCTGCATTAGCCCTCTCCTTCATCACTCGCTGTAAGAAACGGGCGCATACTACACAGTTTTTAAAAAAATGCAAATAAAACTAAAATTCACCGTAATAAATTAAATACTTGCTTCATCGCGCAGAATCATCCAATTAGGAAGGGGCTCCCGATGAAGTAGATTCCCAAAAGGCCGATGACGACCCCGGCGCTCTTGCGAAACCAGTCTCCCGAGCCGATCCAGCTCTGGCTTTCGGTCAGGCGCCGCACCAGCGCCGTCGAGCTGCCGGCGACCACAATGGGAAGGCAGTGGCCCAAGGCGAAAAGCAGGATCAAAAAGATCCCCGTCAGCACCTGCTGCTGCACCGTGATGATAGCCAGGATCGGGGCGATGAAGCCGAAGGTGCAAGAGCCGGAAAGCACCCCGTAGGCAAGCCCCAGAAGAAAAGCGCCGCGCAGGCCCTTGACGTTCAGCCTTTGCAGCCGACTGCCGGAGAAGTTGCACTTCTCTACCCCGAGCATCCCCAGGGCGACCCAGATCAGAACGAGACCGACCACGATCTGCCAGTAGCTGCCCACATCCCCCAGCATCCGGCCCAGAAGCGCGCAGACAATGCCGATCAGGGCGATCGTGATGAAGAGCCCCGCGGTAAAAAGAATGGCGTAATGGGCGGCCTGCCGGGGTTTGAGGACCTGATCCTGCCCGGCCACGTAGGCCACGACCAGCGGAATGGAGGCGAGATGGCAGGGGCTGAAAAGAACGCTGACCATTCCCCAGAGAAGACAGCCCAGGGCCGCAAGGTAGGTCGCGCTGGTGATCCAGTCGTTGATAGTGAGAAAAAATGGCGTCAGCATGTTCATCCCTCCAATTTTATACCCATTTTTCTGAACTGGCGGACGATATCTTCCTCACTGAAAAATCCCTCATGCCGGAAAACCTCCCTGCCTTTTTTATCAAAAAAGATCTGCGTTGGTATGTACCGGATGCCAAAGCGCTTGGCCGGGGCCGGGTCCTTCCAGACGTCTATGAAAACAATGGCGGCTTTCCCTGCATAAGCCTTTTCCACCTTTACCATGATTGGCGCCATCAGCTTGCAGGGAACGCACTCGCCAGCGCCCAGATCGATCATTGTGACCATTCCCTTGACGGGAACCTGTTCCGCAGCGTAAACGAGATTTCCCGGCGCCAAAAAGAGCAGAAACGACAAACACAAAATAACCACAATAACTTTGGGACAATTTCTTTTCATGAAAATACTCCTGACCATATCCTCCTTCATGGTTCGCTGCCTTTCCTTAAAAAAATGCCAGGGATGAGCTTTTCATTCGCGGCCGCCGCAGAGATAATTACGACTGATCCCGGCGCTCCTTTCCGTAAGCTCCTGAATCTGCGGATTGTTATCCAGCCAATGGCGCAGGTTCCCCAGAAGGCTTGCCGCATACGGGCTCCGGGTGCCGTCGGCCAGGAAGTAGTTCACCCAGAGGCCGTCTTTCTTGCGGCCTACGAGGCCCGCCTTCTCCAAGACTTTGAGATGTTTGGAGACCGTGGGCTGGGCGATCTCGAGCGCCGCCTGAATTTCACAGACGCACATCTCCCGCTTCTGAAGCAGTTTCAGCAGCTTTACCCGATTAGGATCGGAAAGCGCTTTCATGACCTTGATAAACTCTTCCATAAAATTCTCCTGTCATATTACTTAAAATAAATATGTTTCCGATCACTTGCCGCCAGTGGTGGATCAGACAACCCCCATCTTTGCGAGCTGCTCCTTGATTTTCTCCTCGCTCATGAAACCCTGATTGCGGAAGATTTCCTTGCCGGCAGCGTCCCTATTTTTTTGTCGAGATAGGCTGTTATGATCAATTCCTCCGTGTCCTGCGCTGCACCCGGGGCGGACGCGTCATTTACCGCAGGCGCCCAGGAGTTACTCCCCGGGAACGACTGTATATTTCCTTGCGGCTATATATTCGTGAAGGTATCTTGTCAAGAAATTCTTTCCGGACGGAGCATATCCGGATTTACAGGGGCGGGCACAGCGACATGGCCTTTTCCGGACAAATCTCCTGACAACAAAAGCAGACGATGCATTTTTCGGCTGAAACTTCCGGAAAGTCTTTATTCATGGACAATGCGCCGACCGGACATTGCGCTGTGCAGGCGCCGCACGCTGTACACAGCGCCGGATCGGCCTGGGGGCGCAGCGTCGTCCGGCTGTGCAAGAAATCCTGGACGGTAACATTGCTGGCAATGGCGCTGCCGCTGAGCGGCGGCAACTTGAAGTCGGGTATGCGCTGCAACTTGCCGTCGATCTGAATTTGTTCGATGTCAAAATCTCCCAGACCGAGTTTTTTTGCCCACTGAAGAAAGGGGAGCTGCGCCGGCTCGCAACCCATCATATAGGCGACCACTGCATCCAGGGCGACCGCATTGTCGGAGGCCAGGATCAGACCGATGTCGCGCAGGTCGGGCGAAGCGGGGCCGTTGCCCTCCATGCCGACCACCGCATCCATGATGAACAAATCGGGCACGCGCAGCCGGAAAACTTCGACAACCAACTCCTGAAAACGCTTCGGGTTGCCGGAGGCCCTGTGCAACATGGCTTTTTGAGCGCCGGGCAGGAAGCCGTAGCTGTTTTTTATCGCGCCCGTCATCACCGTCAACCCATGGGTTTTGAATTTGGGCAGGCTGATGATCACGTCGGCATCGAGCACCGCCTGGGAGACGCTGACCTCGGGCATAAAGCTTTGGTTGAAAGCCACCTTGCGGGCGTCGTTGCCGATATTTTGATAGTATCCCTTGGCGGCAGCCATCAACCCGGTTTGCCTGAAACAGGCTTCGTTGGCGCCATATCCGAAAATACCGGGATTATCTCCGACCACAAGAGCGGCCGGCCCCATGCCTTCCACTTTTTCCACAACGGCCCTCAGTACGGCTGGATTGGTAACCACTCCCTCTTCCACCGCCGACCCCCTTAGCACGTTAGGCTTGATCAGTACCTTCTTGCCCTGCAGCGCCAGGGGAAAGAGCGAAAAAGCCCTGTCAACGGCAAGTTTAACCGTGTCGTAGGCCGAGGGATGGATCATGACTCTGGGCATAACGCCTCCTGTAACTGGCCGTGCTTTCAAAAATATTACACCTTCAAGCCGAAAATTTTTGCGGCGGCCGTCCTTTTTGGAGCTTCAATGTCGGGCATTGCCCTTAAAATTCATTCTGCGGCCAGTTTCTTCCCCAGAGCAAACGCCTCTTGCATCACTTTTTCGTTGGAGCGAATCTCTCCGGCATCCATGGCGCTGCCATAGACCATCCCGATAATCGGGGATTCCGTATAGCCATAGGCGTCCTGGAAAGCTCTCAAGGCATTGATGCAGCCGGATTTCACCGGATCTTCGTCGCCGTAAGTCATGGCGATGGCAATCCTTTTCCCCCGGAAGGGATCGCTGTTATAGGCAGGAAGTGCAAAACACCTGTCCATAAAGATTTTGGTCTGCGCCGACATTGTGAACCAGTAAACAGGGCTGGCGATGACCCAGGCGTCAGCTTCAATAAGCTTCAAATAGATATCCTGCATATCATCCTGAATGGCGCAGCCCTTGCTGCCTTTCTTCTGGCAACTCATGCAGGCTCTGCAGGGAGCGATGTTTTTCCCCTGCAGGTAAATGGTTTCTACTATCTTCGCCTTTCCTGCCTTTGCTCCCCTGATGATCTGATCCGCCAAAATGGCGCTGTTGCCTTTTTTCCGAGGACTTCCCAAAAGTACCAGAACTTTTTTGCTCATAATGGCGCCTCCCAAGTTTTTTTGTATTGTCACGGTTGGCTGATTGGTAAAACTTTTTCCCGGCAGATGCAAGATAAAGAATGGTTGATTTATGCCAATGGCACCTCGTCTGATTTTAATGCCCGCAGCAGCTCTTTGGGAAACCGGCGCGCCTTTTGCCCGGGTCCGAGGCAGGCCAGCGTTACTCTTGCATCTACGAGCGTTTTCCCGTCTGCAACACGCACCACCTTTTGCTTCAGGGTGCAGGTTGCGCCGGCGATTTCCTGCACAGCGGTTTCAATCCGGATGAGATCATCCAGTATGGCCGGCGCGAGATAGTCGATCTCCAACCGCATTACGACTATCAGATATCCCTGTTTTTGGAGTGCCAGAACGGAAAAACCTCGTTCCCGCAGGAATTCCGATCGCCCCTGCTCAAGATAACGCAGGTAATTGGCGTAATAAACCACTCCGCCGGCATCCGTGTCTTCATAGTAAATCCGTTGTTCCGTCATGGCCGTTCCGTCAATTATGGGCAGTAAATAACCTCAACCTTTTTGCGTTCTTACAATAAAGCACCCCAGACAAAAATGGGAGGTTAGACCCGATATCTAACCTCCCATTTCAACTAAAAAAATCTAAAAATGGTGCCGAAGCCGGGATTTGAACCCGGACAGGCGTACGCCCACTAGACCCTGAACCTAGCGCGTCTACCAATTCCGCCACTTCGGCATTGTTTCCGTGTACGAAACGATGCGCTTTTTACAATGACGCCTTGGCCGTTGTCAAGTTAAAAAGACGGCGCGCGTTGGATACTTCCCTTTTTAATGATCGGGCAAAGCGCCGGCTGTTCTTCCCGATGGCAAGAAAATACCGGCGCCCGTTTCGTTAGGAGCGGATATATATTAAATAAGGCGATTTTCCTTGAAATATCTGTGATTGGTGCTAATGTACGCAAACTTTGAGGGAGGCTCACTTTTTATATGGATATTATTCGCGGCAGTGAAAACATCCCCGCTGATTTGCAGGGGGTTTTTGCGACCATTGGCAATTTCGACGGGATTCATCTGGGGCACCGATACATTTTTCAAAGGATGGCGGAAGAGGCCGGCAGGGAAGGGTGCAAGACGGTCCTCATCAGTTTTGACCCTCATCCGAAGATGGTTCTCCACCCGGACAGACGTCCTTTCTATCTCATCTCCTCCGCCGAGGAAAAGATCAGTCTGCTCCGTGAGATCGGCATAGGAGCTTTCCTTATTATCCCGTTTTCGCTTGAATATTCTCAAACCACGGCGGGGGAGTTCGTGCGGGAGATCCTCTGGGAAAAATTGCGCATCAGAAAGATCATAATTGGCCACGACTACACCTTTGGTCATGCCAGGGAGGGGAATGAGGCTTTTCTGGCTGCGGAAGGCAGGAGACTGGGATTCGCGGTAGAGGCCATGAACGCGTTTTGTGCAGGCAGTGAAATTGTCAGCAGTACAAAAATCCGGGAGGCCATTCTCCAGGGCGATGTCCGTTTTGCCGCGGCGCTCCTCGGTCGCCCCTACAACATCTCCGGAAGGGTGGTTGCCGGCGACCAGCGCGGGGTTGAGCTGGGCTTCCCCACGGCAAACGTCGAAGCCAACAAGGAACTGCTTCCCCCCCACGGCGTTTACGCCGTTCGCTGCCTTTTAAAGGGTAAAAGCCATGACGGCGTTGTGAATGTCGGATTCAATCCGACCTTTGCCGGCGGCAAACTCTCCGTGGAAGTCCATATCTTCGATTTTAACCAGGACATCTACGGCGAAATTCTGGATGTTCTTTTTTTCGAGCGGCTGCGCGCCGAGATCCGATTCGAAAGCCCCGCAAAACTGATCGCGCAGATCAAGAGGGACGTAATCCAGGCGCGGGCTCTGCTGTCTACCCCCTAAACGGTTTTCAGGGAACCTATATTTCCGCCCTTGTACCGACTCATAATCTCCGTTCTCGTCAAAACGGCGTCCACCACTACCCCCTGGGCCTCGATGTTCTGACGACCGTTTTCCTCTTCCCGATCGATCAGGACGATAGCGTTTTTTATGACCAGCCCCGCCTCCCGCGCCTGTTTAATTGCCGTTATCGTCGAGCCGCCGGTTGTAATCACGTCGTCCAGCACCACAACCTTCTCGCCGACAGCGACGTTGCCCTCGATCGCGTTTTTAACGCCGTGATCCTTCACATCCTTGCGGACGATAAAGGATTTAATCGGCCTTCCCTTCTGAAAAGAGATAACGGCCAGGGCGTTGGCAAGCGGATCGGCGCCCAGGGTGAGGCCGCCCGCCGCGGTTACATCCACCGTAGTCAGCATGGAATAGAGAATCTCCCCGATCAGGTTCATCCCCTCCGGGTCAAGCGTCGTCGGTTTGCAGTTGAAGTAGTAGTTGCTCTTGTGCCCCGATGCAAGGGTAAAGGGCGGATTTTCGCTGTATTTGAACGTCCTTTCAAGAACAATCTCGATCAGTCGCTCCTTCATTTTCTGGATGTCCATTTTTTTCTCCGTTGTCACGTTCTTGAAGACCACTCCCACAATTGCCGCGAATGCCTTCTCAACAAACAAGTCCGGGCAGGCGCTTTTTGATAATGGCCTCGGCTTCGGCCATAATGCCGTCCAAAAGTTCCTTGCAGGAGGGGATGTCTTTTACCAGCCCCATGCTGAGGCCGATCGCGAAATTGCCCTTCTCGATGTCTCCCTCTGCGAGCATCTGTTTCCCCACCAACCCCGACACGTAGGGGATGAGATCCTCAATTTTCGTATCTCCGGGCCGGCCTTCGATCTCCAGCACCTTTCTGGACATCTCGTTGTTGAGCACCCGTTCGGTGTTTTTCAGCGTTCTCATGATCAGCTTTGTATCGAGTTCACTGTGGTCAACAATGGCCTGTTTGAGGTTGATATGCATCGGCGTTTCCTTGGTGGCCGCAAAGCGCGTCCCCATGTTCATGCCATCGGCGCCCAGCGCCAATGCCGCCACCAGACCCCTGCCATCGGCAAAACCGCCGGAGGCGATGAACGGGATTTTTATAGCGTCTCGTGTCAGCGGAATGAGTATCAAAGAGGTTACATCGTCCTCGCCCGGGTGACCGGCCGCCTCGAAGCCGTCGATACTGATCGCGTCGCAGCCGATTTTCTCCGCCTTGATCGCATGACGGACCGAGGTGCATTTGTGGATCACCTTGATCCCGGCGGCCTTGATCTGTTCCATATAGGGTTCAGGGTTTCTGCCGGCGGTCTCTAAGAATTTTATCCCCTCCTCGGCGCATACCTTGATATAGGCGGGGTAGTCCGGGGGGCGCAGGGTCGGCAGAAAGGTCAGGTTGACGCCGAAAGGCTTGTCGGTCAGGTTTTGGCACTTGCGGATTTCCGCGCGCAGGTCTTCAGGGTTCGCAAAAGTCAGGGCGGTCATGAAGCCGATGCCCCCGGCGTTGGCGACGCCCGCGGCAAGCTCCGCCCTTGATATCCACATCATTCCGCCCTGGACAATCGGGCGCTCAATGCCGAACATCTCGGTAATACGCGTCTTTAACATAAAAATACCTCCTTATGGATGCTGGCTTGTTATTTCTCCCTAAAATTATTACCCACTGTTCGAGGTCGTTTCTATTGTTTGCAGCGAGGAAAAGTCAAGATTTTTTCTTCCCGGAGCTTCTTTTCTCGCCCTTTACCGGAGATTCGGCCTGATTCAGCGGTGCGAAGTCGAGCGCCTGACGAATTCCTGCCGCGAAGGAAGCGATGTCCGCAAGCAGCTCGTTGCTCTTGCCATTTGCGCCGATCAGCTTTACCAAGGCGCTGCCGACCACCACGCCGTCGGCCAAAGCCGCGATGCCGGCCGCCTGCTCGGGCGTTGAGATCCCGAAGCCAACGACGGTTGGGAGCGAGGTAATTGTCCGCAGGTTTTTCATGTCCTTGCGTATATCTTCAAGCACCGGCTTGGCCGTTCCGGTGACGCCGGTTGCGGAAATGTAGTACAGAAATCCCGACGCCCGGCCAACCATTTTTCGGACTCGCGCCAGTCCGGTCGTCGGGGCGATGAGGGTGATGAATGAAAGCCCGACCGGGTCCGTGTAGCGCCGCAGTTCATCGGCTTCCTCGGGGGGAAGATCGACAACGAGAATTCCGTCCACCCCGGAAGCCCCTGCTGCGGCGGCGAAGGCAGCGTTTCCATAGTGCAGAACAGGATTGTAATAACCGAAAAGAACGATCGGCAGCCGACTCTTTTTACGGACGGCGGCAATCATTTTAAAGATGTCATCCAGCCTTATCCCCTTTTTCAGCGCCCGTTCAGAGGCCGCCTGGATTACCGGGCCGTCCGCGGCGGGATCGGAAAAGGGCATGCCGATTTCGATGATATCCACCCCGGCCTGCTCCAATGCAGGAATCAGCATCCCGGTTGTCCGCAAATCGGGATCGCCCGCGGTAATGTAAGCAATGAAGGCCTTTTTCCCCTCTTTTTTTAGGGCGACAAATTTTTCTTCAATTCTTCCCATTACTTTTTTCCCTCCTTGCTTTCGGAGATCGTCTGCGCATCCTTGTCTCCGCGGCCAGAGAGATTGACGATGATTATTTTCTCCCTGGCCATGCCGGGGGCGATTTTGATTGCATGGGCGAGGGCGTGCGAGCTCTCCAGCGCGGGGATGATCCCCTCCAACTGCGACAGCAGCATGAAGGCAGCCACGGCCTCTTCGTCGGTGACGGTCAGATAGTTTACCCGGCCCTTATCGGCAAGCCAGGCATGCTCCGGCCCGACCCCGGGATAGTCAAGCCCGGCGGCGATCGAATAGGCGTCAAGAACCTGACCGGAGTCGCTCTGGAGAAGGTAGGTTTTGTTGCCATGCAGAACCCCGATTTGCCCGGCGGTAATGCTCGCGGCATGAAACCCCGTTGTCAGACCCTTTCCTCCCGCTTCCACGCCGGTCATCGCGACCGCGCCATCGCCGAGAAACGGATAAAAAAGCCCCAGGGCGTTGCTGCCCCCTCCGATGCAGGCGACAAGCAGATCGGGCAACCGACCCTCCTTTTGCAGGATCTGTTTTTTCGCCTCCCTGCCGATGACGCTCTGAAAATCGCGCACCATTGCCGGGTAGGGATGCGGTCCGGCCGTTGTGCCGATCACATAGAACGTGTCGCGCACCGAGGCGACCCAGGCGCGCATGGCCTCGTTCATCGCGTCCTTGAGGGTTGCGGTTCCGGCTGAAACCGGTACGACTTCGGCCCCAAGGATTTTCATCCGGAAGACGTTGTGCGCCTGCCTGCGGATGTCCTCCGTCCCCATGAAAATCCGGCATTCCATGCCCAGCAGGGCGGCGGCGGTCGCGGTTGCAACGCCGTGCTGACCTGCCCCGGTTTCCGCGATCACCTTTTTCTTGCCCATCCGCCGGGCCAAAAGCGTCTGTCCCAGCGTGTTGTTTATCTTGTGCGAGCCGGTGTGGTTCATGTCCTCCCGCTTCAGGTAGATCTTTGCCCCGCCGAGGGCCTCGGAGAAGCGCCGTGCCTCGTAGAGCGGCGTCTTGCGTCCCGCGTACTCATGAAGATAAAAGCTGAACTCCTTTTGGAAGCTCTTGTCCTGTCTGGCCGCCTTGTAGGCAATATCCAGCTCCAGCAGGGCGGGCATCAGCGTTTCGGCCGCGTAGCGCCCCCCGAAAATTCCGAAATGGCCGTTTTTATCCGGCAGTCTGGTTTGCATGATCGTTTAATTCCTTCCAATAAAAATTGTTTTTCCTCGCTCTTTGCGCGAAGAAGTTTCGTACCCTGCGGAAGTCCCAAACGGCGCTTCCGTCAGGAAATGGCAGGCGAAGTAAGGCCTCTGTGCGCGAAAATGCCGTTTGCAGCGGTAGAGCCGCCGCCTGATGAGGCCCGGTCATGATTTTTCACGACCGCGATGAGCTGCCTCATTCGTTCATGATCCTTTATCCCCGGCGCTTTCTCAATGCCGCTGTTGATATCGACGGCTGCCGGCTTCACCTTTGTCAGGGCGGCGGCGATATTTGTCTCGCTTAGTCCCCCGGCGAGGATCAGCGGATATTTCTCAGCGGCCCGGGCGGCAAGCTCCCAGTTGGCCTTCCTGCCGGTTCCGCCGTACCGGCCGTCATGGCGGGAGTCCGCGAGGAAGGCCCGGACATGGTAGCTGCCGAGGCAGGCAAGGTCATCATTACTGCTGAGAAAAACGGCCTTTACTAGCGACTTCGGCGGGAAACGGCGGCAGTATTCCGGGGACTCGTCTCCATGCAACTGGATTATGTCCAGCCCGCAGATGTCGGCTGTCTTTTTTACCTCGTCCCCACCGCTGTTGACGAAAACCCCGACCCTGGTTATGGCGGGCGGCAGCAGCTCTATTATTTCCTTTGCCTCTATCGGAGATATATATCGGGGACTTGTCGCTTGAAAGATAAACCCAAGTGCATTTGCCCCCAAAGCTGCTGCTGCGAGGGCGTCCTCGCTGTTGGTGATTCCGCAGATCTTGATTTCAGTCATGTTCCCCTCATTTTTGTCAAATTTCTCAGCTTCGCCCCAGGGTCCGGAGAGGAAAGGAGCGCCCCGCCGATCAGAAACGCGTTGAACCCGGCCGCGCGCAGCGCGGCGATGTCGGTTTCTGTTTCTATACCGCTTTCGCTGACTTTTGTCAGTCCGGGAGGGAGCAGCGGTCCCAGCTCCCGCGAAACGCAAAGGTCTGTTGCCAATGTATCCAAATTTCGATTGTTGACGCCGATAATGCGGGCGCCGGAGGCAAGCGCGGCCCAGAGTTCTTCCTGGCTGTGGACCTCCACCAGCGCTGCGAGGCCAAGTGATTCCGCTTGCTTGCGGTAGTCGCGGAGTTCCCTTTCGCCAAGGAGGGACGCGATCAGGAGGAGGGCGTCAGCCCCGATCGCCCTGGTTTCCGCGATCTGATAGGGATCGATAATGAACTCCTTCCGGAGGACTGGGAGCAAAACGGCGTTTTTGACGGCAGCGATGTCATTGTCGCTTCCCCCAAAAAAGGTCTCGTCCGTCAAAACCGAGATAGCCGCCGCCCCGTTTTTCTCATAGAGAAGGGCGATTTTTGCCGGATCAAACTCCTTGCGGAGCAGGCCATGAGAGGGAGAGCGCCGCTTGAGCTCGGCGATGATCGCGATTTCCCGCTTCAGCGCCGTGGAAAAATCTCTTGTCGGAGGCAGCCGGGCAATCTTCTCTGCCAATGCCCTGAAGGGTGTTTTCTTCTGGCGCGTGGCGACTTCGTTCCGCTTTTTCGCAACAATTTCGGCCAGGATCAATTGTTGCTCCTCTCTTTCAGCTCGTGCAGCTTCTCCAGGGCGGCGCCGCTGTTGATGCACTCTTGCGCCGCCGCAATCCCCCCGGCGATGGTGTTTGCCTTGCCCCCGGCGACGATGGCGAGCGCCGCATTTAGAACGACAATCTGCCGGGACGCCCCGGAGGCTCTTCCAGTGAGGATATCCAGCGTGATCCCGGCGTTTTTTTCGGCATCCCCGCCGGCAAGATCTTTATCCGGATAAATCTCCCCCAGTAAATCCAGCGGATCGATATTGTAAGTGGAAATAAGCCCTTCGTTCAATTCCGAGACCCTCGTCTCCCCGGTGACGGTCGCCTCGTCAAGGCCGCCGCCGTGCACGATAAACGCCCGTTTTGTCCCGAGATTTTTCAATACCCCGGCAAACATCTCCGTAAGCTTCGGATCATACACGCCGATGAGCTGCGCCGTCGCCCCGGCGGGGTTGGTCAGCGGTCCCAGCATATTGAAAATGGTGCGGATGCCGATTTCCCGGCGGGGGCCGAGCGCGTATTTCATCGCGCCGTGGAGTTGCGGGGCGAAGAGAAAGGCGAGCCCGATCTGCTGGAGGCACTCCTCCATGATTTCCGGCCCGACGTTGATGTTGACGCCCAGTGCTTCGAGGACATCGGCGCTGCCGCAGCGGCTCGAGACGGCCCGGTTGCCGTGCTTGGCGACGGTCAACCCTGCTGCTGCGACAACGAAGGCCGTTGTCGTCGAGATATTGAAGGTATTCATACCGTCGCCGCCGGTGCCGCAGGTATCGACGACCACTGACGAACGGGCATCGATCCTCGTCGCCATTCGCCGCATGGTCCGGGCGGCCCCGGTCAGTTCCTCGACAGTTTCGCCCTTGATCCGAAGCGCCGTCATGAAGGCGGCGATCTGGGCGGGAGTGGCCGCCCCTTCCATAATCTCCCCCATGGCCGAGAGCATCTCCTCTTCCCGCAGATTTTCGCCGACAACCAGTTTCGCTATTGTTTCCTTGATCATATCTCTCTCCCCCATTTTCATCTGAAAATATAACTCAACTTGTTGAAAATATTGCATCCAACTTCCCTCCCCTTCAAGGGGAGGGAAAGGGTGGGGATGGGTTCGCCCCTCAATTTTCATTCCCCTTTGCGATGGCAGGCCGTCGTTAATGTTTCACCATTGTCAGGAAATTGCGGATGAGCCTTTTGCCGGACGGCGTCAGAATCGATTCGGGATGAAACTGGATTCCCTCAATCGGCAGCGACCGGTGCCGCAACCCCATGATTTCCCCTTCGGCGGTTTCCGCGCTGATTTCGAGGCAGTCGGGCAGCGAGTTCCGCTCGACAATCAGCGAATGATAGCGGCCGGCGGTAAACGGGTTGGCAAGGCCGGCAAAGATCGTCCTGCCGTCATTGGCGATCGGCGAGGTTTTTCCATGCATGACTCGCTTGGCCCGGATGACGCGCCCCCCGAAGGCCTGGCCGATTGCCTGATGTCCAAGGCAGACTCCGAGGATCGGCAGCTCCTGGTGAAAACGGCGGATCACCGCGACGCTGATTCCCGCCTGGTCGGGCGTGCAGGGGCCCGGCGAGACGACGATCGCCTCCGGCTGCAGCGCCTCGATTTGCGCAAGCGTGATCGCATCATTGCGCTGCACCTCCACCTCGCCGCCCAGTTGGCTTATGTACTGCACCAGATTGTAGGTGAACGAGTCATAATTATCGATCATCAAAATCATTTTTCCCCTCCTTTGCTTATGCCTTGGCATCCGTCCGCCGGTTTGCCGCAACTGTCTGCGTATGTCGGTACGCTACAGCTCCAGGCCGTTTTCCGCAAGGCGCACCGCCTGGAAAACCCCCTCCGCCTTGCCCAGCGTTTCCTGATATTCGCTTTCCGGATCGGAATCGGCGACGATTCCCGCCCCAACCTGGATAAAGACCTCGCCCTTGCGAAGCAGCAGCGTGCGAATCGTGATGCAGAAATCTGCGTTTCCTCCATAGCTGAAATAACCCACCGCCCCGCCATAAGCCCCGCGCGGGGATGGTTCCAGCTCCGCAATGATCTCCATCGCCCGTACCTTCGGGGCGCCGCTCAGTGTCCCGGCGGGAAAGGTCGCCCGCAGCAGATCATAGGCGTTCTTCCCCTCCTGCATTTGCGCCTGCAAGAGCGAAACAAGGTGCATGACGTGGGAATAGCGCTCCACCGCCATCAGCCGATTGACCTGAACGCTGCCGGTGCAAGCAACGCGTCCCAGGTCGTTGCGCCCCAGGTCCACCAGCATGACATGCTCGGCCCGTTCCTTCGGATCCTGCAGTAGTTCGTCGGCAAGCTCCCGGTCTTCCTGCTCGGTTTTCCCCCGGCGTCGGGTCCCCGCAATCGGCTTGAGCTCGGCTATGCCCTCCTCGAGCCGGACCATCACCTCCGGGGAGGAACCAATGAGATGCGTGTCGTCTATCTTCAGAAAGAAAAGGTAGGGGGAGGGGTTTACAAAGCGCAGGGCCCGGTAGAGAGCAGCGGGGGACGCGGTTGTCGGTCGGTGGAATCGTTGCGCCAGGACAACCTGGATGACGTCTCCGGCCATGATGTACTCTCGCGCCTGGTCAACCATCGCCAGATACTCCTGTTTTTCTATCTCCGGGTGAAACGATTCCTCCGGTATGGGGGGTTGGGAACTGCTGATTACGGGAACGGCGGGAGAGCGCAGAATTTCCAGCAGCTCATCGATTTTCCGCACCGCGTCCGAGTATGCCGTTTGCAGGTTCGTGTCTTCGTCGATCGCAGCCGAGGAGACGATTTTTATCGTGTGCCGGACATTGTCGAAAATGACCATGGTATCGGTTATGAGAAAGACGGCATCGTCTTGATCGCTGCCGGGAATTCGGTGCTCGGGAAGCCGCTCAAAATAACGAACGGTGTCGTAACCGAAAAAACCGACGGCGCCGCCGTAAAAACGGGGCAGTTCCCCCAAGGACACCGGGCGCCGGCGCCCCAGCAGCTCCTCCAGAACTCCGAGCGGGTCTCCCTTATGAGGAATTCGCCGGGATTCTCCATTTTCCTCAATAATCACATGATCTTTACGAATCCTCACGGTGATCTTCGGATCAGTTCCGAGAAAGCTGTAACGCCCCCATTTTTCACCTCCTTCCACGCTTTCCAGCAGAAACACCCGGGGCCGATCAGCCAGTTTGAGCAGCAGCGTCACGGGTGTTTCCGCATCTGCGAGCAGTTCGCGGAAAACGGGGATCAGGTTTCCCTCGTTCGCCAGTTTTTTGAAGGTTTCAAAATCCGGTACATGCATGATCAAATTCTCCATAAATTTTCAGGATTAAAAAAGGCCGCGAATCGTCACGGCCTTTTTTAATCCTGAAAACAAAAAAACCGTGGCTGCCTAAAGAGGCTGCCACGGCTGTATTTTTTTACATCAATGATGGTCAAGCGCGGTCGGCAAACCTCTCCCCTTCGTATTTGCTCCACCAGCGCCAGTTTTTGCAGGCATTATTCACGGTCATTTCATCCACACTTTTCATTAATCTTAAAAAACGACTTCCTTCCTACCAGAGTGAAAACGCCCTGTCAACAAAATTTTTTAATGAAAACCGCTCACATTTTACGGAAAAAATGTTGACACACGGAAACGTTCTTCGTATCGTTGCCCCGTCTAAGCCTGGTTGGACAGGCGATAAAAACTGGCGTGGGAAATTACAGGAGGGAACGAAGAGATGGCCGAGACAAGAACAGACAGCTTTGACTCAAAAACAATTGCCTTTATCGGGTTGGGGAACATGGGAGCGCCGATGGCGGAGCGTCTGCTCATGGCAGGCCACCGGTTACGCGTCTATGCGCGGCGGCAGGAAGCAGCGGCGCCGCTTGCCGCGCTGGGGGCAACAGTTGTCGCAAGCCCCGCTGTTGCCTCCCGGGGAGCCGATTTTGTCTGTGTCATGGTGACCAATACAAGTGACGTCGAAGCCGTCCTGCTCGGGCCGAACGGCGCCATCGAGGGCGCGATCCCCGGAGCGCTTTGCATCGTTTTCAGCACCATTTCCGCTGTCGCCGCGCGCAATATCGCCCTGTCGCTTGCGGAAAAGGGGATCGCTTTTATCGATGCCCCCGTTTCCGGCGGCGTCAGGGCGGCCCGCGAAGGATCGCTTGCCATTATGGTCGGAGGCGAGCCGGAAGCGCTGGAAAAAGCCAGGCCGCTTCTGGAGCTTCTGGGAAAGGCGATTACCCATGTCGGCCCGGCTGGCAGCGGCCAGCTTGCCAAGGCCTGCAATCAGATTGTCCAGGTTGTCAACATCCAGGGAATAGCCGAAGCGATGCATTTTGCCCGGGAAAAGGGGGGCGATTTGGAAAAAATTCTTGCCGCCATTGCCCCGGGTTTTGCCGGAAGCCGGATGCTGGACATGATGGGCCCCAAGATGGCGAAACGGGATTTTTCCGCCGGGATCGAGGCGCGCCTGCATGAGAAGGATTTCCGCATTGTCAAGGAAATAGCCGACGATGCCGGCATTGATCTGCCCGTGGTAACCCTGGTAGCCAGGCAACTAAGGGTTCTGATGGAAAAGGGCTGGGGATACGACGACACCTCCTCGCTGTTGCGGGTGCTGGAGGCGTAGCAGGGGAGAGACGTTTAATGTTTATAAAGTCAAGCTTGCTGTTCACAATGGATGGACCGTTTTAAAATTTTTTTCCGCCTGAATAGCCTGTTTTCCCAAAGCCCTGCCCAAATTCATATCCCTGAAAAGATTACATATTGGAAATATAGCCAAAGATGAATATAATGATTCATCTTTTTTTGTCTGAGGTTTCAGAAAGAAGAAAATAGGGATGACCGCTCGCCAATTACGGGGTTGTTAGAGGGGAAAAAAGTTGCTTGACAACGGCTTTGATGGCAACTATATTCCTCAACAGAAATATTGAGGGGATGTTATGGAAGAATTTATCATGGTCATGAAAGCGCTTTCCGATCCCAATCGGGTGAAGCTGCTGAAGCTGCTTCAGAAGCGCGAGATGTGCGTTTGCGAAATCCAGGCGGCCCTCGGCATTGCCCAGCCTACCGTTTCCAAGCATTTGAAGATACTGGAAGTTGCGGGGCTTGTAGTGAGGAAAAAGGAAGGTCTCTGGGCGAACTACTCGCTGAGCGACGGCAGCCGCAGCCCCTATGCGGCTTCGCTTTTGGGGAACCTTCGGCACTGGCTTGAGGACGACCCGAAGATCATGGAGCTCTTCGCCCGGAGTGAGGGTCTCTGCCGGTCAGAGCTGTGCCGTATCCGCGAGTGATTCGGAAAATTTCCCGTGGCCTAATGGCATTGCGGTTTCCCCGGGTTGTTTTAGGGCTCTGCTGCGGAATTTATCCCGGGATGGTATTTTAGGTGCGGGTGCGTCGTATAAGCAATATCAGGGTATGGTCCCTGAACCAAGGAGGAAGGGAAAAAGGTTGTTATGAAAGAACGAACAAAACTATTGATCATCGTGGCCGGTTTTCTGGCGGCCTATTTCATTCCTTGGAATCATGAGGTAATACGCAGGTCGGGTCTGGAGGCCTTCATGATGCTCCAGGATTACGCCCGGCAGCATGTCCTGACCTGCCTTATCCCCGCTTTTTTTATCGCCGGGGCGATCGCGGTCTTCATTTCCCAGGCCTCGGTGCTAAAGTACTTAGGCGCCCAGGCCAGCAAGTTTCTCTCCTATTCGGTCGCCTCGGTTTCGGGGGCGGTTCTGGCCGTCTGCTCCTGCACGGTGCTGCCGCTTTTCGCGGGAATCTATATGCGAGGGGCGGGAATCGGCCCCGCTACGGCCTTTCTTTATTCGGGACCGGCAATCAACGTCCTGGCGATTGTCCTGACGTCGAAGGTGCTGGGCTGGCAGTTGGGCCTGGCCCGGGCGGTTGGCGCGGTTGTTTTTTCCGTCGTGACCGGTCTTTTGATGGCGTTCATTTTCCGCAAGGATGACGCTAACCGGATGGCCGGGCAGATCTACCTTCCGGACGAGGACAAAAAAACTCGCAAGCTCTGGCAGGATGCCCTCTATTTGCTGACGATGGTGCTGATCCTCATCTTTGCTTCCTTCGCAAGGCCTTCGGCCGGTGATGCGGCTGTCTGGAAGATTCTCTTCGCCGCCAAGTGGTATGTTACAGCGGCGCTGCTGATCGTTCTGGCCATAATCCTGAAGGCATGGTTCTTCAAGGGCGAACTGACCTCCTGGGTCGAGTCAAGCTGGGGCTTCATGAAGCAGATACTGCCGCTCCTCCTGGGCGGGGTTCTTGTGGCGGGTTTTCTCCTGGGCCGTCCCGGCTACCAGGCCCTGATTCCGGAGTCGGTCATTGCCGGCCTGGTGGGCGGCAACTCCCTCTGGGCGAATCTCTTCGCCGCGCTTTCGGGGGCGCTCATGTATTTTGCGACGCTGACGGAGGTGCCGATCCTCCAGGGGCTGCTCGGCGCCGGGATGGGAAAGGGACCCGCTTTGGCTCTGCTGCTGGCAGGCCCGGCCTTGTCGCTGCCGGCAATGCTGACGCTGACGGGGATTATGGGCTGGAAAAAGACCCTTACCTACTGCGCCATCGTTGTGGTAATGTCCACTGCAGCAGGGATGATTTATGGCAATTTCATCGCATAAAAGAGCGACAAAAAATGGTGAAAAACAGAATGGCAAGAGGGCGCTTAACGTTCACCCTGAAGAATCAGGGATGAGCTTCCTCCTGCGGAAGGCAAACCGAGGAAGTGCTTCTGTTGAGAATAAAGCCCTCTGACGTCGGGGGTTTTTCCACAAAAAAGGCCGGGGCACCGCTGGGCGGGATCGCAATCGGGCTATGGGGGTGGCAGTCGGTCTTTTACCTGACCTTCCTGGTTTTTATCGCCGGGTTTATCGTCTCCTACATCTCCATCCCCCGCGACAGCAAAGCACGCGAGGTTGGCTTTCCTTTGTGACGATGTTCACCCCGACAGTCTTGATTCTTTTTTATTATCAGAAGGTTCTGGTGATTTCTCCCCAAACGGCCGGTCTGTACATGATGGCGTTTTCGGTGGCGTTTCCGGTGGTATCGCCCTTTAGCGGCGCCCTGTCCGATAAGATCGGTTCGGCGGTTCGCAACAAACGTTTGAAATAGGCAGGGCGAGAACGGAGGAGTTAAGTTTCCCCCGAATTCGCCAACCGCAGCGAAGAGGATTGCCAAGGTCTTGGAACGTAAAATGCGGGAGTTTTCTGAAAAAGGACAGGGGAGTCCATGGTGACAAACCCGAAAGATATGTTGAAACCCCATCTCGACAAGCGGAAATGTCCCGCCCTCAAGGAGATGTGCAAGGCTATTGAGGTCTGTCTCTACGGGGCGATTGCACACGTCGAGGACGAGGCGGAGCCGCTTGGAGGCCGGATAGTTTTCGACCATGACAAGTGCAATGGCTGCGGCTTCTGTATGACGGCTTGCTGCGGCCATGCCATTGAAATGCGCTGATGCGCTTTTTTAAAGTATGAGAAAAAAGGAGATAAACTAACATGGGACACGACCACGAACACGAACATGACCACGACCACGGCCACAGCCATCAAACGCCGGCCTCGCTGAAAAACCTGATCTTCGCCATCCTGATCAACGGCGGGATCGTTGCCTTCGAGATGGTCTTCGGCCTGCTGATCCAGAGCATGGCCCTGATCTCGGACGCCGTCCACAACCTGAGCGATATCGCCCACATGCTCTTCAGTTATTGGGCGGAGAAGGTGGCCCGTCGTCCCCCCAACGAAAGAAAAACCTACGGCTACCGGAAGATCGAGTTTATCGCCGCCTTCGTCAACAGCATCGGTCTGTCCGTTGTGATCGCCTTCGTCTTCTGGGAAACCATCAAGCGGTTCACGACGCCCGCGGAGGTTCAAGGTCAGGTGATGCTCTGGGTCGCCGTTGTGGCCTTTGTCGGGAACGGAGCGGCGACGCTGCTGCTGCAGAAGATGTCGTCGCGGAACATCAATATGAAAAGCGCCTGGCTCCATTCTCTACAGGATGCCCTGTTTTCCCTTGCGGTGATCGTGGGCGCGCTCTTGATCATGGCCTTTGGCTGGCGTTTTGTCGATCCGCTCCTCTCGCTGACGATCTGTATCTTTATTGCCCGCGAAATCTACAAGATAGTCTGCCAGGCGGTCAACTCCCTGATGGACTCCGTGCCACAGGGCATTGATTTCCTTGAAGTAAAAAATGACCTGCTGGCTATCCCCGCTGTGGTGGAGGTGAACGATCTCCATATCTGGGCGAGCGGTTCCGAGAAGAAGCTCCTGTCGGCCCATATCAAATCCGGCGACGCGGCTCCGGATCATGAAGCGATCATCCGTGCCGTCCAGGAGATGCTCGTTCATAAATATGGGATCAATCACGCCACGCTCCAGATTCTGCCCATCACGGCGGGGGAGATGGCGCATTGCGATCACTGCAATTGATGAAACCAGGTAAGCTGGGGGTGTGCATGGTCGCGACAGCCCGACGCGCAATGGATTGAATCGGTTGCGTGAGACAGAAGAAGGCGGGGAGAGCGAATTAACACTCTCCCCGCCTGCTTGCCAAGTTAATTATGCTTTTACCAGATTTACCCTTGTTTCATAGAATGATGCGCTTCCGCCGATCGGGTCCGTCATGCAGGAGTTTTTCAATACAGGGTCAATTTTCATGGCAGCATTCGGGCAAAGACCGCTGGTGCGCCGTTTGTCCCCCTTGATGGTCTTGCCATTAACTGACGCATCTGATGCTCCGTAGCCCCAGTGACCGAATGACCAGGAGACCGCAATTGAGCCTGGCGCCATCCCTTCAACAGCCTTGATCTTTCCGACCATGGCAACCGATTCGAATGAACAGTGGGTTTTTTCGCCATACACGGTTACAACTTCGGTAAGAGGTGTAATAGTCGGCCGACGGAATTTTGAGACGATGTTCGGAACATCGAGGATAGTAAATGCGGTTTTAACCTGGATCCCCTTGATCTCACCGCTATATTCAAGATCGCCAACAACGGCATTTTTGTCGTCGTCCGCTTTTACGGCAACAGGGGCGCCATTCTTCAAGACAACAAAGCTGTCCTTATCGCCCAGATCGACATCAGAAGCGCGCAGCAGTACGCCGGGAACGCCTTTTTCAACTTTTACCAGATGGGAACTGTTGGACCAGGTGGTTTACTTGACCGCTTTGGCTGCTGCTTTGTTTGCGGCGGCAAGGTATGTGGCGTCATAGCGCTTGTTGGCAATGATCCATTGAATCATGGCAAGGGCCAGCGCTGCGTCAGTAGTCGGTTTTACCGGCAGCCATTTCAATGCGCGTGAAGCTGATTTGCTCATGCGCGGGTCAACAACGGCAACCTTCAACTTGCCGGCAGATACGTTTTCTGTAACTTTGGGGCACATTGCGGGAGGACCGAAGTTCGCATCGACAAAGCCGGTGCCAAAATAAAGAATGAATTCAACAACTTTCATCTTGCCTGCGGCGACCTCTTTCGAGTCTTTCGCCGATTCCCTGGAAAAGCTGGCCGCCATTGACAATCTCATTTATTGCTTTGTCAAAAGAGACAATTTCCCATTTATTGGAACCGCGTGGTCCTTTACGCTTGAGTACCTTTACAACGCGATACGGATCATAGAGGCTCTGGATGCCAGCCTGACCTTTAGGGCAGAGACCGGCGTCAATTTTTGCCGCCTTGGAAAGATTGGTTTTGTAATTGATATTCGGAATGAGGTTTTCGCTGAAAGGGTTGCCATCGATTTTGACCGCGACGCCGTTGAGTATTTTGACTTTGATCGGGCAGGCGGTGTGGCATTGCAGACAGCAGGAATAGATAACGCTGCCTGCCTTGGCAAGTGGATAGTCGCCGGCAGGTATTGTTGCCGCGTTAGCGACATTCAGCAGTTTGAAGGCGCTTTCAATCTGATTCATCAATAGGGCAGAGCCACCAAGAAAGGCAGCCGACTTAAGGACGCCGCGACGAGATACCTCTGTCTTTGGCAGTTTTTCAAAATATTCTCCCAATTTACATGGTTTTTCAGTATCGTACATGTGGTTATCCCTCCTTTATTTATGGCATTCGATGCAACTGGCAGCGCTGGGGACAGCAATGTTTTTACGATCCTCATAGCCGATATAGTAAATTCTGGTTCCGGCTCCAAGGTCGGTGCGATAACGCCAGGTTTTTCTTTTTTGATCAATTCGGAAACCAGACTGTTGGGATCGTTAAGATCGCCAAAATACATGGCGCGCCCGATGCATGTGGATACGCAGGCAGGGATCATGCCGCTGTCAAGGCGGTGTGAGCAGAAGGTGCATTTGCGGATAGCGCCTTTTAGAGCTCCTTTACGGCGAGTCAGCTTTTTATCATTTTCATAGAAGTCGCGCTGTTCATATAATTCCTGAACCGGTGTGCCATCGGTGTAAAATCCGCCTTCATCTTCGACAATCGCGTAGTATGGGCACGCCTTTTTGGCTGCTTCGCCAGCCTTTGGACTTTTAGCCAATTTGGCGTAGTTGAATTCAACTATACCGTCTTTGCGCTTGACAATGGCGTCTTTGACAAGCTTGTTTGCTGCCTTCATGCAGGGTGCATTGTCACAGTATAGCACTCCCCAGAAACTGGACAGGGTCATGAGGCGCATGTTAGGTTGCCACAGACCGAAGTGAGTGGGAAAGTGTCGTGAACCCCGTTAGTTGTAAAAATGGGTTGCGGATCTTAAGGAATTTTACGGAAGAAATAAAGATCAGGCCGAAGGGGCGCAGACGGTCGCCCTTTCGCTCCTGAAGGAATTCCGGGGACTCGACGGGATCGACCGCACCCACAGCGAGGAGCTGCGGAAGGTACCCGGCCTCGGTCCGGCGAAGGTCGCCCGGATCAAGGCCGCCCTCGAACTGGGAAAACGGCTCTGCGCCGGCAGACTGATCGCGCCGAGCTTCGCATCATCTACGTCCGTGGCCGGCCATTTACTGCCGTTCGTCAGTGAGCGCCGCACAGCTCCTTGCCCAGTTCTCGGAGCGTTTCCTTCCCCTTCGGTTCGCAATCGAGCAGGGGCGCGAAGAGCAGCGGCTTGTGGAAACGCTCTGCGATTTCCGCCAGGTACTTTTCCTGCTGTTTCCGCCGCCGGTCGAAGAAGGCGTTGTTCCCCGCATCCCGGGGTAAAATGTAATTGACGGCGACCAGCGCCGTTTCGATGCCCACCTGCTTCTTCAGGTCCTCGGAGGCCCGCCATGCCTCGACAATCGGGGTGTATTCGGGATACATGACGAAAACGAAGGCGCTCTTGTCCGGATTGCGCATCTTTTCGATCACGTCGGCGTATTTGTTCTGCGTGGCCTCGGATGTCTGCTTGGTCAGGGTGCCCAGATCGATAAACCCTTTCCAGTCGGTCGGTAATTCCAGCAGGCGCAATGTGTGACCGGTAGGCGCCGTATCGAAGACGGTGACGTCGTATCCGTTGCTCTCAAAATAGCTCATGAATTTCTCGAAAGCGGCCATCTCCTCGGCGCAGGGCGAGTTCAGATCCTCCGCCACGGATTTCTGCGTTTCCTCGCCCTGCTCCTTGATGGCTTCCAGAATCCGCGCCTTGTACTCCTCCAGGGCTTGGCGCTGATCGATCCGCGCCGCATAGAGGTTGTCCACGCCTGAGATCCTTGCGGGCGCATGGTTGACCTCCTGGCCGAAGATGTCGTGGAGATGGGACGCCGGATCGGTGGTGACGATGAGGGTCTTGTATCCCTGATCCGCCATGAACAGGGCGGTGGCGCTGGCGATGGTGCTCTTGCCCACGCCGCCCTTTCCCGTGAAGAAGATGAAACGCTGTCCGTTGACGGGCCGCAGGAGGTCATGGCAGTTTTCTTCCCGGTACGCCTGCGTGCCGTCGGCGGCAAAAACCGCTGATTCGGCTTGGGCCGGTTTGGGCTGCTCTGCTTTCTCCTCATAGACGAAGCGACCTAAGGCCTGGAGCATCTCTATCCCCGCGACCTCCCCATCCCGCAGGGGATAATAGACCTTCTCCAGACCGGCGAACTCGGATTCGATGCGCGCTACAATTCGCCCCTCTTCCTGCTTTTTCTTCCGGAAGAAGTCATCGGTGCAGGCCTCTTCGGGCAAAAGCCCGTTTACGATGAGGAAAGTGGTGGCAATGCCCAGTTTGGATAACTCCGCCCCGCTTCGCTTCGTCTCGAGAATGGACGAGTTCTCCGGTTTCAGGACAAAAACGAAGGAGGTGCGGTTACGGTCCTGGAGGTACGAGATCGCCTTCTCGTATTTCGCCTTCGCGCCCTGGAGGGATGCCCCCGGTCCGATGCAGGTGGCGGCGTTTTCGTTCAGGGTCTCTGTCCAGCCGCTTGGAAGCTCCAGAAGGCGGATGGTGTGCCCCGTCGGCGCCGTGTCGAACACGACCACTTCATAGTCGGGATCGTCCATGAATTCGATGAACTTGTCGAAGGCCGCTACTTCCTCCACGCAGGGGCTCTTCAACTGCTCCCTGACGACATTCATGTTTTTCTCATCCAGAAGCTCCCGCAGGGGGGCCACGATCCTCTCCCGGTATTCCTCCGACGCCTTGTCGGGATCGATCTCGATGGCATGGAGATTCTTCAGATTCCGGATCGGCGTGACATGATGGCCGATCTGCTGACCAAAGATGTCCGCCAGATTCGGCGCCGGATCGGTCGTGACAAGCAGCGTCTTGTATCCGGCATTGGCCAGCCAGACCGCCGCAGCGCAACTCATCGTGCTTTTGCCGACCCCGCCCTTGCCGCTGAAAAAAACAAACTTTACCGTATTTTTAGTGGGTATGATCAAATCCCTAATCATTTTGCTCCTTCCGCATTCTTGTTTCGACAGCATTTTGCCGCTTTAGGTTCATCACGGGTGCGGTAAATGTCGCCTCGTTTTCACCTGACATCGTTGCTTTTCTCTTCGATTGCCGCTTTCAATGTCTCATAGTTCAAATACTTCTGCCCGGCGATGATTTCGCCGTTAAGCGTTGTGATCGGCAGAACCCCTGGTCCTCCCTCCTTGACCAGCCGGGCGATTTCCGGGTGGGCCATAAAAATGAAACTGTCAAAAGTCAGGCTGGCCCGTATAATCTTCAGGCTGTCGCCGCACTCGCCGGTCAGTCGCTTCAGCGTCTCGTTAAACTCGATCAGCGTGCGGTCCGGTTCCGGTCCGCAGACACCTGTCGAGCAGCACATAGCGCCCTCATAGACAATCAACTCATTTTTTTTCATTCCCCAAATCCTCTCTTCACGAACCCCGGGTCTTTTCTTGTCAAGCTGCGGTGCGTGGCATGTTTTATGGTTTGCAACTGACATAGCACACGCCTTTCGGCGTCTTGACCTCATAGGGAAAGTATTTCCTTTTTATCCACAGGGACAGGTGCACCAGGTTGATCAGCACCGGCACCTCCACCAGCGGGCCGATGACGGCCGCGAAGGCGGCGCCCGAGTTGATGCCGAAGACCGCAACCGCGACGGCAATGGCCAGCTCGAAATTGTTGGATGAGGCGGTAAAGGAGAGGGTGGCCGCCTGGCCGTAATTGGCCCCGGCCTTGTGGCTCATGTAGAACGATAGCGCGAACATGACGACAAAGTAAATGAGGAGCGGGATGGCGATCCGCACAACATCGAGAGGGATCTTAACAATATACTCGCCCTTGAGAGAGAACATGACAAGAATGGTGAAGAGGAGCGCGATCAGTGTAATCGGACTGATTTTCGGGATGAACCTTTCATGATACCATTTCTTGTCCTTGACACGGATCAGAATGAAACGGGTGAGGACGCCTGCAATGAAAGGAATGCCGAGATAAATGAAGACGCTCTCGGCGATCTGGCCGATCGTGACGTTCACCTGCACCCCCTTGAGGCCGAGGAGGGGAGGCAGGACGGTGATGAAGATATAGGCATAGACGGAAAAGAACAGGACCTGGAAGATGGCGTTGAAGGCGACAAGCCCCGCGCAGTACTCCGTATCGCCCTTTGCCAGATCGTTCCAGACGATGACCATGGCGATGCAGCGGGCCAGGCCGATCATGATCAGGCCCACCATGTATTCCGGATAGCCGCCTAAGAACAGGACGGCAAGAAGAAACATGAGCACCGGGCCTACCACCCAGTTCTGAACCAGCGACAGGCCCAGGATCCTGTAGTTCTTGAATACCTCGCCGAGTTCCTCGTATTTTACCTTTGCAAGGGGCGGGTACATCATCAGGATGAGCCCTATCGCAATGGGAATATTCGTCGTTCCCGATTGAAACCGGCTCCAGAAGCCTACGACGCCGGGGAAGAGATACCCCCAGCCCACCCCCACAAACATGGCGAGAAAGATCCATAATGTCAGAAACCGATCGAGAAAAGAAAGTTGTTTGCCTATTTGTTCCCCAGCCATACCTTATGCCCTCCTTCTGGTTTTCATTAATGTTCGCGGTTCTCCCGCTTGCCGGTTCCACCTGTTATCGGGGAATCGGCAAGACAGTTGCCTGTTCGGCGCTTTGCCGTTCGCCCCGGATCGTTGCACTGCGCCTCATCCAGCCGCCCCAGGCAGGCAATCACCTCCGGATGCTCCGTCAGGCATTCGCGGAACAGATGAGAGAGACATTCCTCTATGTGACTGCTTGGCGCCACCATTCTGTAGTACATCCACGTTCCCCTGCGCCGGGCTTCCACCAGTTTAGCCGCCCGCATGATCCCGATGTGCCGCGAAATCTTGTACTCCGGTTCGTTAAGCGCCTGCGCAAGCGTGCAGACACAAATTTCCTCCTTGATTGACAGGAGCGCGGCCAGCTTCAAACGCGTTGGATCGGCAAAAATCTTGAAGAGTTCTGCTTCTTTTTTCATTTTTTGGTACCTCCCCTCCGGGTTTATTATATGCTTATCTGCGCTTGAAAGCATATATTAAGCAAGCCTCGGTTGCTTGTCAAGGGTTTTTTAAATGTGTTTTTTAAATGTGTGAGGCAATTGCAAAACTCTCACATTCTGTCATTCCCGCAATGATTTTAAGCGGGAAAACGAAGTTTAATGTTCATAATCTGGTTCTAACTGCTTGAAAAACCGTATTCCCGATAGAAGCATTGTGTACATTAAGCTCCGCTTTCGGGAATGACAAATAGTTTTGCAATTGGCTCGTGTGTTATAAAAATTCAAACCGCTGGCCGCGGGTCCTCCCCCTTGTAGTTCTTCATTTTCTTCCTTACCCCAGGCAGAAAACGGTTTTATTGTTTTTTTATTCCTTTGAAATCGTAGCGCAATAAAAGAGCATCCCCGGGGTTTCTCATCTTGATATACAAGACGAGTTCATCTTGGAACCAACTGAAATAACGTTCTTTCTGCTGCTGGTTGCCTTATCCCTCGGGTTTTGGCTTGCAGGCCGCTGGATTCGCAAAAGCAAAAACCCCAAAGCGGTTTAACGATTCCAATCAAAATCAATCATTTGCGAAACATGCGGAATCAAGCGATTCTTGTTTTGAAGTACAGGTTGTGTATTGCCTGAGGGAGCGACAACTCCGCCGCTTGCGGCGGGGTTGTTAATTGGAAGGGTTGCCGGGGACAGTTGCAACTTTGTCCCCGGCACTGATAAAGAAAGATTAAATAGTTAATCCAGATCGCCGCTGGTCCTGGCAAAGGCATGACACTTGCTGCACGAGTTCGGCATGATGTCGTAGTCGTGGCCCTTCGACGGATCGGGGTTCTTCAGGATCGAGCTCTGACCAGGCCAGACGATGTCGAAGACGTGGGACGCGACGTTGCCCTCGGCCACGGCGCTCTTCCCGTTCTTGTCGAAGTCCAGGTGGTACATGGCATCCACGTTGATATCCTGCAGCTTGCCGATCTTCGCCATGTGGCAGGATGCGCAGTTGCCCACCGGCATCTGCGGGTCATCCGGCGTATAGAGAGCCCCGCCCATGGCGGCCCCCGTCTGCATGTGTTTGGCCACGGATCGGGCGACCCTGTTGCGTGCCATTACGGCGTCTTCGGCTTTCACCGCGACGGCTGCTCCGTCTTTCTTCACCTTGCGGCCCGCGTCAAGCTGGAGTGCCGCCACATCGGTCTTGGAGATATCTTTGAACTGGCCGCTTTCCGCGTGGCAGGCCAGGCAGAGGGTGTTGTTTCCGTATGCCGCGTTGGTGAAATCGTAGCCGCCAATCTTAAGCGATGCCGGCCCTGCATCCAGGGTATGGGCGTCGTGACAGGTGTAACATGTGAGCTTTTCGGACTTGTTGTTATAATGGACGGATCTGTGCAGCTCGGAAAGCTCCATGGAGTGCGAACGACCGTGGGTCTGATCAGGCCAGGAGGCGAATGAGCCTTCCTTCCAGTCAGGTACAAGCCTGGGTGTGGGTTTGTCGTAGTTCGCAAAAAACGTCTCGATGTTGTACACGCCCGGGACGAAGAATCCATGACCGAGGGTGTCCTTGTAGTTGCCATCATAGGCGGGTTTGTACACCCCCGCCGGGGTTATGCTCCTGCCGTCGTGGTTTCCATGGCACTGGCCGCAGAGCTCGTTGCCCGCTTTTGCCGTCAGATATTTGGGCGTGATGATCTTCGTCTTGTCGGATGTCTTCGCATGATCCGAACCAGGCCCGTGGCACCGCTCGCAGGTTGTATTCAGGTCCTTGTAATCCCAGTCGATGACGACGGTCTTGTAGTCTTTGAAGTCCTTTGTTTGTATCTTGACTCCGGTGGCGTGGCATCCGGCGCAGTTCCGCGAGAGGGTGTTGTCCGGAGTGGCCCATTTCTTCGGTGACTTCTGCCTGAACATCGGGGCGCCGAGCTCGCCTTTTGCCAGTACCTTTGAACCCACAGGCGTGCCGTCCTGCATGATGAAGACCGGCATGTAGTCGATGTAATCCTGTTTCTGGCCTTCCCGGGAGACGTTGTTCTCCTTCATCCACTTCACGATATACGGCACGTCCTGGATTCTGGCCATGTAGCGCTGTTTCCCCTCGCCGAAGTTCGGGTAACGGTCGGCAATCTTGTGATTGGGGTCGGTGTACCCTTCGCCCCAGTTGCCCTCGCCGCCGATTGTGGCGGCAATGGGAATCCAGACGGCGCCTGCGGTATCCGAGCAATCCAGTTCGGCTTCGGCCCGGGAGGCTTTATCTTTCTGCTCGGGGTAAAACTTGAAGAGGTACTGACGATTGGGTTCGTCGCCTTTCGTGCAGAGAGCCAGATTGACCAGGCCCTTGCCGTCCAGGGGGTCTTGCACCATGAGCAGCTTGCCCTTGGGATCCCGGGGCAGGTATTTGCTGTTCGGCTCCGGCCACATGTTCTTGTAAATCATGTGGCTTGTCCCCTCGTTCACGAAGCGCGAGTGGATGGACGCATGGGGCGTGCCGTCAAGGGCCTTGGATAATTTTTCATCGTGGCACCCGGCGCAACTCTTCCCTCCCACATAGGTGGCGGTTGCGCTGGGGCGACCCGAAAGGGTTATCGCCACGCCGGATACGTTGGCGCCGGCTTTTACCGGGACGGCCTTCAGAGTTTCGCCGTCCAAGTAAACCGCGGAAGGCGTTTTTACGTAGAGAAACGCCGAACCGGGAGCCACGCCGGTAAGCTTGAATGAGCCGTTGGCCGCCGTGGTGGCCTTTGCCTTCTGTCCCGCCACGGTTACGACAGCGCCCTTCACGCCGGCGCCCTTGACATCATTTACCGTACCTGAGATAGAGGCAAGCCCGGCGGCTTGAGCCGATATCGTCGGCAATGTGCCGCCCATGATAACAGCGCCTGCCAAAACCAACATCATGAAACCAAATAAAGTTCCCTTTCTAAAAACTTTCCGCATACGAACCTCCTTAGTTTAATGTGTCTGGCCAGCAGCAAAATGAATGCCCTGGTCGCTTATATGAAAATGCGACTAAGTGCCGGGGATGGCTTGTTATAGTTTCGCATTTTCATCTCCCATTCTGCCTTCCCGTGAAGGGTCGCAATCCATGGAACCGTAGAGCTTGATAACCTTGCAATCCCGACATTCCCAATCGAAATTGAGGATGTTCCTGCACTCAGTTCCGGCAACCTCCCAGCAGGGGCGTTCCGTGTCTTTATGGGCTGCACAGCGCGAATAAACACCTTATGTGCACCCTAAAAAATTCCAGCAGGGGATTTTCCCGCTCCAGAAATCAGCCATCCCCATCTAACCTTCAAGCTTCTTGTCAGCAAAAGTTTTTAACATCCAATCATTACATCGTTTTATAAATGGTAATATGCCATTTCGGCCAACAATGAAGCAAAAAAAATTATCTGCTCAGAAACTGCAGTTCCTTATTTACTCTGTCTTTAATGATAACATTGGCGCACCGGAAGAAATCCACAGCACACGGGACTTCGAGTTTATAGATCATTTCCCTCCCGGTTTTCCGTGAAGAAATGACCCCTGATTCCTTAAGAACGAGCAGGTGTTTGGAGATTGTGGATTTATCGAATTGAAACAGTTTGAATATTTCTGAAAAGGAGCGCTCTCTGCCCTGGAGAAATTCGATGACCATCAGACGCACTGGATGGGCCATCGCCTTGACAACTTTTACCCTTAATTCCGCTTTGTAGAAGGTTATCATCTTTTCGCCCCGTCGGATCGCTAACTTGTGGCCCTTATGCCAAATAACCAACGTCTTGTCAAGGCAATTATTTTCGTTGTATTGACCGCCGCTTAGACGTCGAGCGCGTTTTTCATGACGCCCGGTTTGTTTGTGAACAGTTCACACCGCTTGTCGATAATCTTCGAAAGCGAGGGTGTCGGGCGTGTCTCTGTCAAGGACGATCCTCTTTATCTGCATATATTCATCGGACGTAAAGGTTATGATAGCCGGATCAAGCATAATAGCCTCCTGAAAGATTTCCATTTACTCACGAGGCAATTGCAAAACTCTCACATTCTGTCATTACCGCAATGATTTTAAGCGGGAAAACGAAGTTTAATGTTCATAATCTGGTTCTAACTGCTTGAAAAACCGTATTCCCGATAGAAGCATTGTGTACATTAAGCTCCGCTTTCGGGAATGACAAATAGTTTTGCAATTGGCTCTCACATTTAAAAAAAGAAATGGCAATAAATTATAATGATTTTCCGTTTCAGAATGGCTATTTTTGTCTGAAACAGTTTCATGATGCCGTCCCCTTTTCCTGGATAATCCTTCTAACTTTTTTGTAACCGCTCAATACCATGGCAGGAAAAACGGGCAAGACTTACAGTGATTATTGGCATTGATTTTGCGTCTGATGTTACGGTAAAAGGGAATGGCGAACTGATCCGAAGTACTTGTCCAATAGCGGTCAGTCGGTCTAGATTACGAACCAATAAAGGCGATCGTTTGCAGAATATCGCCAGAGAGGAAAGAACCAATGCGCGTTTTTATGTTAGGCTGGGAATTTCCTCCCCATATCAGCGGCGGACTGGGAACTGCCTGTTTGGGGATCACTCTGGGACTGAGCCAATTGGGCGCAGAGGTTATTTTCGTCCTGCCGAAAATAAGGGGGGAACAGCGTCCATCTCATGTGAATCTGGTATCGGCGTCGGATATCCCTTGGGGCGACGGTTCCGGAACGAAAATCTTTACAGAGGCCGTACAATTCAGGGCAATTGAATCTGCCTTGAGGCCATACGCAACTCTCCTACCGGGGGCCGCGCCCTTTTCACGGGGCATCCTGGCAGATCTGAAGCCGAGTCAGGGCACGGGGGAACTCGCCGGCGATTATGGCCCCGACCTCTTCCGGGAAGTGAGCGACTATGGGCGAGCGGCAGGTGTTCTTGCGGGGAAGGAGAGCTTCGATGTCATCCACGGGCATGATTGGATGACCGTCACTGCGGGAATCGAGGCCCGGAATGTAAGCGGCAGGCCCTATATCTACCATATCCACTCCCTGGAATTCGACCGGAGCGGCGAGAACGTCAATCGTCAGGTTTACGACATCGAGCGTTGCGGACTTGAGAATGCCGATCATATTATCAGCGTGAGCCATTACACGAAGAATGTCATCGTGAACCGCTACGGCATAAGCCCCGACAAGATTACGGTTGTCCACAACGCCGTTTCCCGCGGCGAGGGGCGCTTATTTTCCCGTGTTGAGAAACGGACCGGCGCCAAGATTGTTCTCTTCCTCGGGAGGATCACGTTTCAAAAGGGGCCCGACTACTTCATCGAGGCGGCAGCGAGGGTGCTGGAGAAGATCCCGGACGTGACTTTTATCATGGCCGGCGCCGGAGACATGATGTCCCGGATGATCGAAAGGGTGGCCGAGTTGAAAATTGGACGCAACTTTCATTTTGCCGGCTTTCTGGAGGGCGAAGAGGTGGAGCGAATATATGCCATGAGCGATCTCTATGTCATGCCGAGCGTCTCCGAACCCTTTGGGATATCGCCTCTGGAAGCCATGCTTTATGATGTTCCCGTCATCATATCGAAACAGTCGGGGGTCTCCGAGATTCTTCACCACGCATTGAAAGTGAACTTCTGGGACGTCGATGAACTGGCCGACAAGATGATCGGGGCGCTCAGGCATCCGGCTCTGGTAATGGAGATGACGACCAGAGCGCGGGAAGAACTGAAAAACATTCGCTGGAACGCGGCCGCGGAAAAAATCCTGTCGGTTTACCGCAGGTTCTGCAAATAGGGAGGAGGGAAGATGCCTTCGGTATGCTGTTATTTTCAGGTTCATCAGCCATTGCGCCACCGCCATTTTACCGTTTTTGACTTCAAACAGGGGCTCTCGTACGAGGATGAGGAAAATAACCGGCAGATTTTGAACAAGGTGGCCGCGAAATGTTACCTGCCGACGAACCGGATCATGCTCGACCTGATCCGGAAACACGGAGGCGATTTCCGGATTTCTTTCTCGATTACGGGTGTCATGCTCGAACAGTTGGAGAGGTACAATCCGCAGGTTCTCGACAGCTTCAAGCGGCTGGCCGATACCGGATGTGTGGAGTTCCTGGGAGAGACCTATTACCACTCCCTGGCCTTTCTGTATTCCCTGCGGGAGTTCAGGGAGCAGGTGGCGCTGCACGGGGAAAAAATCAAAGCCCTCTTTGGTCAGACGCCCCAGACCTTCCGAAATACCGAGCTGATTTACAGCAACGACCTGGCGAGGGTCATCGAGAAGATGCGCTACAAAGCGATCCTCGCCGAGGGTGCGGACCATGTCCTCGAATGGCGGAGTCCCAACCATGTCTATCAGCCCGCAGGGTGTACGAAACTTAAGCTCCTCCTCCGCAATTACCGGCTTTCCGATGACATTGCCTTCCGCTTCTCCAATCGACAGTGGCCGGAATACCCCCTTACGGCGGACAAGTTTGCCCGCTGGCTCCACCGGACGGATGCCGCCTGCCAGACGATCAATCTTTTTATGGATTACGAGACATTTGGCGAGCACCAGTGGGCGGATACGGGGATATTTGACTTCCTTAAGGCGTTCCCGGGCGAGGTCTTGAAAGATCCGGACTTTCGGTTTCAAACGCCGCGGGAAGTCGTCCGGGATAACGATTCGGCGGCGCAACTGGATGTGCCGAATCCCGTGTCGTGGGCGGATGTCGAGCGTGATCTGACGGCCTGGAGCGGAAACTCCCTGCAGAAAGACGCCATTGATTCCTTATATGGACTGGAACGAAAAGTCAGAAAAACAAAAAATGCCGTGATTCTAAGCGTCTGGCGAAGGCTTCAAACCTCCGACCATTTCTATTACATGTGCACCAAGTGGTTTGCCGACGGGGATGTCCACAAGTATTTCAACCCCTATGCGTCGCCCTACGACGCCTATATCAATTATATGAACATCCTGGCGGATTTTTCTGATGCAATGTCGGCGCAGGCATATAGGCGGGAGGCGCAGCCAATTTTATGATGAGCACGGCTATCCTGTGATTGACAAAATGCTGCGATGTGCGTATGAATCCCTTCAATGAAAAAGAGATATTTACGGTTTTTGCGACTGTTGCGCCGTATCCGTAAGGTTTATGAAATAAGAGGGGAAATATGGGATTAAAAAGGGTGTCTGTGGTAGGGGTGCTCTCGCTGCTTCTGATCTGGTTGAGCGCGGCGGGGAGCGGATGGGCGGAAGCACGAAACCAGACTTTTCCCTCTTTCGGCTCGGGGGCTGTAGAAGTGCGGCTTTACACCGATTATTTTTGCCCCCCCTGTCGGGGAATGGAACCAGGCGCTGTCCAGATTCTGAAAGACCTGCTCAAGAAAAACGCGATCCGCCTTATCCTGGTGGACGTTCCTTTGAACCGGCTCACGCCGCTTTTTTCCAGGAATTTTCTTTACGCCCTTAGGAAAAACAACGGCGCTGAACATGCCTTGCTGGTGCGCAGCATCCTCATGGAAGCTTCCACCAACAAGGAGATTGCGACCCAGGAACTAATCGAGGCGCTCTTCAAGGGAAAGGGAATTGCCTTTGCAGTCTGGGATCCCAAGTTCGCCTTCGACCGCTACAACAAGTTGTTGCAGGAGGACAAAATCAACGCAACTCCTACCTGCGTCATTATCAAGAACGGCCAGAAGAAGACGTTCATCGGTGTTGATAATATTATTAACGCCCTCAAGGTCCTGCAATAACGGATCATTTGCCGGGACGACCCCTGCGGAAGGAATGGATGGCGAATGACGAGATACCGTGTTTTGAAAATCATCAATGTCCTCTTCCCCGTCATCGGCATCGGCCTGATGGTTTTTTACGATGTCTGCGAAACCACTTGTTCCTCCCTGCAGGGGACGTTTATGGGATTGGACCTGAAGATAATCGGGATCCTCTTCATGGCGGGTCTTCTGGCGCTGGCTATCCCGCTTGCGTCCCGTTGGACCGGTTTCGTCCAATGCTTGCGCATGATGATCCTTTCCGGAGCCCTGGGCGGGGAGACCATCCTCGTCCGTTTCCAGGTCGTTAACGACACCTATTGTCCCTTCTGCCTGGCCTTCGGTTCGTGCATCCTGATCCTGTTCATTGCCAACTTCACGAAGGCGAACCGCTATCCGGCCCTGGGGGCCTTTCTGGTCGGGATTGCCGCCTTTGCCATCTTCTTCGAGGGTTCCGTTGCACCGCTTTTCCGTTAATCAATCCAACCCCATCCTTATCTTCCAGACGATAATTGGATAACGCCGATTCGCTCTTCCGGGGTGGATACTGTTTGCCAGGATGTTTGTCGAACTGGATACAGCCGCCGGATATAATGTATCCATGTGATTCAGTGGTTCAAGCCGATTTATAATATAAATTCTAATAAGATTATGTAGATATAGTGTTATTCACGCTATTGGCACATAGCTTGCGTTATAGAAAGCAAACAATTCTCTTGAAAGGAGACAAAAAATGATGAAAGCAAAGTTTAACATTCACAAAGTGGTAACAGCAGTAGCGGTGATCGTCCTGGCGGCGGTCGTGGCCTCCCCGGCGATGGCCTATCGGGGGATGGCGGGCGGGTTTGACAGGGGACCCGGCGGTTACGGGATGATGGATCCGACGCGAGGGCTCGATCTGACGGCTGAGCAGACCGCGAAGATCAACGCCCTGCGCGAGGCGCACCTCAAGGATATCCAGCCCCTCCAGGCCCAGCTCTACGCCAAAAATGGAGAGTTGAGAAATCTCTGGCTGGCCAAGACGCCGGATCAGGAGAAGATACTCGCCCTGCAGAAGGAGGGAAGGAACCTCCGCGATCAATTGATGGACAAGCTGACCGCCTACCGCCTGGAGGCGCGCAAGATTCTGACGCCTGAGCAGTTGGCGAAGGTGCAGTCTTATGGGCTGGGGCGGGGAATGGCCCGCGGCGGAGCCGGCATGCGGGGTGGTTTCGCCCCCGGCTGGGGAATACGTTAACTTACTGACGAACGGCCGTCCCGGCCGTGAGATTTGGCCGGGACGCCCAATAAATCGGTTATTAATAAAAGAAGTATCCAGCCGATGGCGATATTGTTCGCAGAGTAATCCCCCGCCCCGGGGCTTGGCGATTTTTCATGACGTGATAAAAGGAGGGCAGCAGTGGCCTTAATTGCAGCAGAGCAGATAACCAAGGAATACCGGGTGGGCGAGGTGGCGGTTCAGGCCCTCCGGGGCGTCAGTTTCGAGATCGAACCCGCCTCGTTCGTCTCCTTTGTCGGACCGTCGGGAAGCGGGAAGACGACCCTTTTGAACCTCATCGGCTGTTTGGGCAAGCCGACGGCGGGGAACATGAGAGTTGCCGACACCGATGTGGCCTCCCTGGACCGCAAGGCGAGCGCGGCCTTCCGGGGAAAGACCATCGGTTTCATTTTTCAGGACTTCAACCTCCTGCCGGTTTTGACGGTTTACGAGAACATTGAATATCCCCTTTTGATGGTGCAGAAGGTCTCGGCCCAGGAACGTCAGAAGCGGGTAACCGCCCTGTTGTCGGATGTCGGGATGGCCGATCAGCGGGACAAGCGGCCCGACCAGATCTCGGGTGGGCAGAAGCAGCGGGTGGCCGTTGCCCGCGCGCTGGTGACGAACCCTATGCTGGTGCTGGCGGACGAACCGACGGCCAATCTGGACCACGATACAGCCTACATGGTGCTCAACCTGATGAAGCAGATGCGGGACGAGTTCAAGACGACCTTTATCTTCTCAACCCACGACCCAAAGATCGTGGGCGAGGCGGAAATCATCTTTACACTCGAAGACGGCAAGCTAAACGGGGCAAAGAACAAGGGAGGAAACGGCCATGGGCAATCTCTTTAAAATCGCGATTCGGAATCTGCTCCGGTACAAAAGACGGACGCTGGCAAGAAAACCTTCAAATGGGGGAAGGGCTACGCCTGGAACCCCGTGGGATTCATCGACCGTCCCAAGGATCCGGACGATCCGGAGGTGGGGATGGAGGGGGTTTTTGCCCTGTCGGCCGACTATACGAAGAGTTTCGATGGGGCGCTGAAAACCGTTTCCTTCACCCCGGTGCTCCAGCCGGTTTACGACCACGTGAACTCCGAGTTCGGGAAGAATAATTACATTAATGCCGCCGGGAAGCTCTACCTCCTTCTCTACGACACGGACATTGATTTTATGTTCCTCACCGGCGGCAGCCGGACCACCCGTTTCGGCGCCGATTTTTCCCGGAACGTGACAACGAACTGGGAGATTCACGGCGAGATCGCCTACCTTAAGGATTTTCCGGTGAACCTGGTGGATTCCTCCGGCAAGGCAACGCCCCGGGAGTTCGATGCGACGAGTTATCTTCTGGGAACGCGCTACCTGACCGCCCGGGACACGACCTACATCCTGGAATACTACCGCAATGGCATGGGCTTTTCCGGGGACGAAATGGAGGATTTCTTCGGATTTACACAAAACGCGTACCTAACCTATGCGGCTGGCGGCGGGGACGCCGCCCTGAAAAAGGCCGTCCAGCTCTTCGAGGGGCAGTACGGCCGCCCCAATGCAATGAGGGACTACCTCTACCTGCGGGTTTCCCAGAAGGAACCCTTCGATCTCCTCTACGTTACCCCGGCGCTGACTACAATTCTCAACCTGAACGACCGGAGCTTCACCCTCTCGCCCGAGGTGGCATATGCGGGGATCACAAACCTCGAGCTGCGCCTCAAGGCGAGCATTGTCCGCGGCGCTGTCGGGAGCGAGTATGGCGAAAAACCCTTCGACTTCAAGCTGGAACTGCGGGTCGGGTACTATTTTTAAGCTGAAACCTGCCCGGGAGCGCAGGCCATTTTTGTAATCCATCATCTATTATATTTTCTGGCGGCCAATATTTTCTTGACACGCAAGTCCAAGGCGACTTATATCGGCAAGCACAAAAAGCCATGTCTCATCAGGCAGGTGCAATAGCAAACGGCAAACTTGGCGATTCGCAAGAGCAACCTTTCAACGATAAGGGGAGGCATCTGCTGCTCCGGGTCTGAAGTCGCGGCTGAAAGCAAGTACGGGAAACTCAAACATGGAGAAGAAATAATGATTTTTCATGACATTGTTATCGTTGGCGGGGGGCTGACAGGGTTGATGGCAGCCGTGGAGGCGCCGCCCGGAACGGACGTGGCCTTAATCAGCAAGATTTATCCTACCCGCTCGCACAGCGGGGCTGCCCAGGGCGGCTTTAACGCCGCAATGGCAGAGGATGACTCGGTGGAGAACCACGTGTTCGACACGGTTAAGGGGAGCGACTACCTGGGGGATCAGGACGCCATTGAGACGCTCTGTTCCGAGGGGCCGGAGGTAATCCGCAAGCTGGAACAGATGGGCGTGCCCTGGTCCCGAACCCCGGAGGGCCGCCCGGCCCAACGTTCACTGGGGGGCGCCAGTTTTCCGCGGGCGTGCTACTCTGCCGACATCTCCGGTCATGCGGTGCTGCATACCCTGTATGAGCGCGCCTTGGCCGCCGGGGTGCGCATCTACCCGGAATGGCATCTGGTGGAGCTGTTGCTGGAAGAGGGCCGTCTGGCGGGACTTCTGGTTTATGACTTGGCAACAGGGCGACTGGAAGTAGTGCGCTGCCGGGTGGCGCTCCTGGCCACCGGCGGGTATGGAAGGATTTTCCGTAAGACTACCAACGGCCATGCCAACACGGGGGACGGCACGGCCATTGCCTACCGGGCGGGGGCCGTCCTGTCCGACATGGAGTTCGTACAGTTCCACCCCACCACCCTCTATGGCACCAACATCCTGATTTCGGAAGCGGCCCGGGGCGATGGCGGTTATCTGCGCAACGCCGCGGGAGAAAGGTTCATGGCCCGGTACGCCCCCCAGAAGATGGAGCTGGCGCCCCGGGACGTGGTGTCCCGCTCCATCTTCCAGGAAATCAAGGATGGGCGAGGTCTGGGCGAAGGCTACATAAATCTCGATCTTACCCACCTGGGGGCGGACAAGATCCACCGGCTGTTGCCCCAGGTAAATGAACTGGCCCATCTTTACGCCGCAGTGGACTCGAGCCAAACCCCGATCCCCATTGAGCCCGCCCAGCATTACAGCATGGGGGGCATCAGGGTTAACCGGGACTGCGAAACCAGCATCCCCGGATTACTGGCCGCCGGCGAGACGGCAAACGTCAGCGTCCACGGGGCCAATCGCCTGGGGGGCAACTCCCTGCTGGAAACGGTGGTGTTCGGCCGCCGGGCCGGCAGGCGCATGTTGGAGATGGTTAAGCGGCCCATGCCGCCCAGGCCGCGCGTTTCCTTAGAGAGGGCGTTGTCAAACTGGCAGGCCAATTTCGGCGTCGGCGCACCCCGACAGTCAGATGACTCGGTATTTGCCATCCGGGAGGACATGGGTCGCATCATGACGGATAAAGTGGGAGTGTTCCGCACCGGGGTTGAACTTAAGCAGGCAATGGAGGAATTGGCCGTCCTGCGCAGCCGCTATGCAGCGCTGCGGGTGCCTGCCGGGGAACATTCCTTTAACCAGCAGCTCATTGACCACATGGAATTGGGCTTCATGCTGGAGCTCAGCGAAATGACCGCCGGCGCCGCCTGGAGGCGCACGGAAAGTCGCGGCGCCCATTTCCGGATTGACTACCCGCGGCGGAATGACCCCGACTGGCTGCACCACACGCTGATTCGCCGCGGCGACGACGGGCGGCCGATTTATGAAGCGGGCACTGTCGCCTTCACCCGGTTCCAGCCCCAGGAAAGGGGGTATTGATATGCAACTCAGGTTAATTATTGAGCGGTTCGATCCGCAGACCAATGATGCTGCTTACCGTCAGACATTCACCGTTGACTGGGAGCGGCACGAGACCGTGCTGGATGTGTTGCTCAAAGCGAGGCGTCAGGATCCGGCGCTTGCCTTTAGACGCTCCTGCCGCAGCGGCATCTGCGGCTCCTGCGCGATGCAGATTGGAAACATTTCCCGTCTGGCCTGCCAGACGCTGGTAAGAGATGTGACAGGCGACGGGGGCGAGCTTGAAATCAAGCCGCTGCCTGGGTTCCGTCAGCTCAAGGACCTGGTTGTGGACTTGGAGCCTTTCTTCGCGGCGCTGAAGCGGGTGCTGCCCTGGGTCATTACCGGACCGCACCATGATGGGCTAATTTCCCCTGAAGTTTCGGCGAGGATTGAGACTCCCGCAACCTGCATCCTGTGCGGCGTGTGCGATGCCGCGATTCCTCAGAACGGTCCGGTTACTTCCGCTGCCCTGGTGAAAAACGTGCGGCTGGCCGTTGATCCCCGGGATGCCCTGGGGAGCGAGAGAATGAAGAGTGCCGGCTTGACCGGGGAGGGACTGCAAACATTTCGGGAACTGCTGGCAAATATCTGCCCCAAGGGCATCAAGTTGCCGCCCGTGGTACAGGAATAAAACTGGTTATTGAATCCGGGGTGGGGCTCAGGAGAGACAGAGCCGCCATGAAGCCAAATTAAAGAGGAGCCGTGACAATGGAAAAGAAACGCTATGAAGAGGGGCTGGCCGTCAGGAAGGCCGTTCTGGGGGACGAATACGTAGAAAAGTCGCTGCGCTCGGCCAATGACTTTACCCGCCCGATGCAGGAGCTGGTGACCGAATACTGCTGGGGCGAGATCTGGACCAGGCCCGGCCTCGACCGCAAAACCAGAAGCTTTCTCAATCTTGCCATGCTGACGGCGCTGAACCGCCCGCATGAAATCAGACTGCATGTGCGGGGGGCGCTCAATAACGGCGTGACCAGAGAGGAAATGATGGAGGTTTTCATGCAGAGCGCCATCTACTGCGGTGTTCCCGCTGCGCTCGATGCGATGGGAGTCGCCCGGGAGGTCTTTGCGGAAATTGACGCCGGGAAATGACGGCAGGCGACCGGGAGCGCCCCGTCGTCTTTAAAGGGAACGGCCAACGGGGAGGTCAGCCCTTGAGGGAGACTAAAGCGGGCTGGCGCCCGCAACCCATTTCTCCAAGCTGCTGTCCGAAAATTTTTGTCTAACGAGGTAATTGCAAAACCATTTGTCATTCCCGAAAGCGCAGCTTAATGTCCATAATGTCTCTATCGGGAATATGGTTTTTTCAAGCAGTTAGAACCAGATTCCCGCTCAGAATCGTTGCGGGAATGACAAGAATGGGGAGTTTTGCAATTGGCTCTAACCTTTTAATTTGCAGACATTTTTTGCAATACCTGAAAATTTTCTTGTTTTTTTATGCAGGAGTTGAGGAGTAAGTCACTAACTATGGAGAAGCGCAAGCAGACAGGCATCGTTATCTTCAACGACGTGGAAGTGCTTGATTACTGCGGCCCCTTCGAGGTCTTTTCCGTGACCCGCTTGAACGAGCTAAAACGGCGGGAAGAGCCCTCTCCCTTCAACGTTTTTCTGGTTGCCGAGACCAAAGACATTGTGGTTGCCGCCGGCGGGATGAAGGTCGTTCCGGACTATGCACTCGCCGATTGCCCGCCGCTTGATATCCTCGTCGTTCCCGGCGGCTGGGGGACGAGGGCGGAAATGAACAACGGGCGGCTCCTCGGCTGGCTTGCCGAGCGCGCCAATCAGGTGGAAACCCTCGCTTCGGTCTGCACCGGCGCCCTGTTGCTCGGGAAAGCCGGGCTCCTTGACGGCAAGCGGGCGACTACGCATTGGCGCTCGCTTGCCTGGATGCAGGAGCTGTTTCCGAAAACCCGTGTCGAGCGGCATCTGCATTTTGTTGAAGATGGCGCCCTTTACACCTCCGCCGGCATCTCCGCCGGCATCGACATGTCGCTGAAAATTGTTGCCCGCCATTTTGGAGAAGCCGTCGCGCGGGCAGCGGCCAAACAGATGGAATACCCTTACCCGGAAAGCGATGCCCGGAGGATTTCGATAGATTGACCAGCGGTTGTCGGTCCGCCGGAGTGCGACTGACCGATTGGCCCTAAAGCGCTCCGAGATCGCGCAGAATCTTTTCCAGGGCCTTTCTTTCCTCGGCATTCAACTGCTTTTGCGGCGGCAGGGGTGGGCCGACGGGAAATCCCTGCATCTCCAAACCCGCCTTTACGCAGGCCGACAGGGTGAATTTCTGGAAGGCCAGGTTAAGCGGCCATTGCTTGATCTGCAGGAGCGCCGCTTCGTCCCAGCGCTTCTGCCGTGCCGTTTCGTACAGCTCAATGCTTTGTTTGGGGATCACGCAGGCGGGGCCGGACATCCAGCCGACGCCGCCGATCAGGAACATGAACAGGGGAACGGAAGAAGTATCGCTGAAAATTTTGATCCGGCCGCCCAGGGTTGACGCCAGAGAGACGAGCTTGCCCACATTCCCGGAGGCATCCTTCAGGTACTGGATGTTTGGCTCTTCGGCAAGCTGGCGCAGCGCCTCGACGGTAAAGTCCCAGGTCTGAAACTTCGGATTCGTATAGAGGACAATGGGGCAGGATACCGAACGGGCGACGGCGCGGAAATGTCCGACAACCTGGGCGTCGGCCAGCGGGAAGTAACCGGGCATCATCGTGAGAATGCCGTCCACTCCCAGCTTTTCGATTTCTGCCGCTTCCTGGATGGCCCCCTGAGTGGAATTGCTGCAAATTCCCGCGACGACGGGGACTCGCCCTGCCGTTGCGCTCATAACGACCTCGATGGTTCGCTTTCTTGTTGCCCAGTCAAGGTAAGGCGCCTCGCCGGTGCTGCCCAGCGGTGTGACGCCATGCACCCCCTGGCGGATGAGGTGAGCGACGAGATCGGCAAGAACCTGTTCCTTGAGCCTCCCCTGTTCATCCAGGGGCGTGACAAGATAGGGAAAAATTCCGAAAAATTCCTTGTTTGCCATGTTGTTAATCCTCCCAAATATCGTTATGTCAGAAGTTCGTTTGCGTCCGCTATCTTTTCCAGGTTCATCACCCTGTCGGCAATCCGGTCCGCCTGTTTTTCGGAGAGTATTTTGTCAGTCAGGCTCTGGAATTTGACGATCAGCTCGGAAGCCGTCAGAGGGTTTTCCGGATCCCCTTTGGGATACTCGTTTTCAGCGCTCAATTGGCGGCCGTCGGCAAGCGCGATCGTCGCACCGGCGGGCCACTTGCGCGGATAGACCTTTGTCAGCCCGGGATCCACAGTAAAACTGACCTTGGCCATCAGTGCCCGCAAATCGGCATCGCCCAGTCTCTCTTCGGTGAAGTCGCCCAGTTGGACGTGGCCGTAAGCCAGCGCCGTCGCGATACAGAAGGGCAGATTGAATTTTGCCAGGTACGGCGACTTCGGTTCGATTTCTCCCAGGAGGTCGATTGCCGCCTGATAAACGCGGATGCGGACTTCCGCTACTTCCGCGGGCTTGAAGGTCTTCCCGCCCGTGGCCTGAAGCACGGCATCGATGGCGGAATGGGTGTGCCCGCAGGAGGCATAATACTTCAAGGAATTGCGGTCGCTGTGAAAGACCTCTCCCAGGCCGTCGGTGCACTTGTCCGCGTCGAAATTCTTCGAGGTGGCAACAAAAAATCCTTTTCCCCCTTCCAGGATTTTCCGGGCGCCGGTGAATCCCTCCCTGGCCAGGAGCGCCGCCAGCATTCCGTTTTGCGCCGCCTTGCCCGCGTGGAGCTGTTTGCTCATCGCATTATCCGCAAGAAACTCCCAGAGCCCCGCCGCTTGCGTTCCTGCTGAACCCATTGCCCAGACGAACTGCTCCTCGTTCAGAAAAAGCAATTTGGCCGCCGCCGCTGCGGCCCCGTAAGTTCCGCAGGTCGAAGTCGTGTGCCAATAATTATAATGATCAGTGCCGACGGCAAGGGCCACTCTGATCGCGATCTCATAACCGATGGAAGCCGCGACGATCAGCCCCCGGCCCGAGGCGTGCTGCCGTTCTCCCAAGGCAAGAACCACGGGAAGAATGACGCAGGCCGGATGAAGAATGGATTCCCGATGCAGATCATCCATCTCTACTACATGCGAGGAAGCGCCGTTGACCAAAGCCGCCAATAGACAGCTCGTTTTTTTTGCGTCGGGAATAGACGTGGATTCGGGATGGCCGCCGAGGCTGCCGGCAACCTTCCTGATCATTCTGACCGACGGCAGTTCCCCGCCCGCATGGGCCGACCCCAGCCAGTCCAGGATGTACCCCTTCATGTTGGCGATATGCGCCGCGCTCAGTTCTTCGAAACGAAGATTGCACGAAAATTTCGCGAATTGGCTGGAAATAATCTCTTCCGACATGACTTTCCTCCTTTTTGCCCATAAATAACAAGTCGGCGGAGGCACTTACACAAGCCCCATCCCTGTTAATCGCCTACCCGATCGTTCCCGCGGCCTTCATGGTCTGAATTTCGCCGTCAGCATAACCCAGGCCCTTCAATATCTCTTCCGATTGCTCCCCCAACCTGGGCGCCGCGCTGGTGATCTCGGCTTTGGTTTGGGACAGTTTAATCGGATTGTTCAATACCTTGATCGGGCCGTATTTCGGATGGTCCCAGTCCACAAAGAATTCATTGGCTGCGGCCTGGCCGTCGCGGGTGACTTCCAGCGGCGTCGTTACGGGGGACCAGACGAGCTTGGTCTTGCTTAAAATATCTATCCATTCTCGGTATGTTCTGCTCCGGAATATCCCATCGAGGATAGTCACGAGTTCCTCCGCCCGTTTGAACCGCTCATCATAAGTGGCAAAACGGGGATCATTTTCCAGTTCCGGATGGTCGAGCGCGGCGCAGAAACCGGGCCAGTAATGCTGGGCGTTGGTCATGCCCAGCATGATCCAGCGGTGATCGCTCGTTTCATAGACATTGCGAATCGGATTGCCCATCTCTTTGCGCTGGGGCCGCACCGCATCCTCGCCGGTGATCAGGCAGCCGGCGATATCGAATCCCAGCGCCCAGACGGCGGTATTATAAAGGGAGATCTCCAGTTCCTGGGCCACCCCGGTTTTCTCCCGGATATAGAGGGCGGACATGATGCCGGCCAGCAGGCTCATCGCCGTGATGCTGTCGCCGTAGCCGGGCCGCGAAATATTGGGCGCGACCCCCGCATCATGCATCAAATCCATGACGCCGCTGCGCGCCCAGAAGGCGACGGAGTCGTAGCCGCCGGTGTTTTTCTCGGGGCCGCGTTGGCCGTATCCTGTGAGATTCGCAAAGATAAGCCGGGGATTGATTTTCGAGAGAAGCTCATAAGTGAGGTGAAACTTCTCCATCTCATAGGGCCGCAGGTTGTTCAGAAAAACGTCGGCGGTAGCCGCCAGTTTATGCAAAACGGCCTGGCCTTCCGGGGTTCCCATATTCAGGGCCAGGCTTTTTTTGTTGCGATCGGTATGTTCCCAGTAATAATTGACCGAATGAGGTTTCGCAAATCCCGACATCCCCTGTCCCAGGGCGTGCCGCCAGTTATCCCCCTTGCCGGGCGGTTCAACGTGAATGACCTCGGCGCCCCAGCTTCCCATCAGCATGCCGACGATCGGTACGGCAACGGCGCCCCCCACTTCAATAACTCTGATTCCCTTTAGTTCTCCGGCCATGATAACCCCCCTTGCTTGATTTTTATGTTATATTCCTGTTACTTGAGCCAATTGCAAAACTATTTGTCATTCCCGAAAGCGGAGCTTAATGTACACAATGCTTCTATCGGGAATACGGTTTTTCAAGCAGTTAGAACCAGATTATGAACATTAAACTTCGTTTTCCCGCTT